>JALYJY010000005.1:1714-35096 GCA_030775045.1 Pseudomonadota bacterium
CCCCAGGATCCCGGACTGCCTATGTCCAATCGCCGCGAAGACCTCCTGGTCCGGAGACCCTGATGAAAAAGCCCCTGGTTATTGTCGGCAACAGCGAGATAGCAAGAATAGCCACGGAATATTTTGTCCATGATTCCAGCCATGCCATCCAGGCCTATGCAACAGAACGGGATTACGTGGGGGATGGGCGCTTTCTTGACAGGCATGTTCTGGCGCTGGAGGATCTTCCGGCTTCATTTCCGCCTGGCGAGGTGGATGTTTTTGTTGCGGTGGGCAGCGGGAAGCTCAATCGCATCCGTACCCGTCTGGTCCAGCGGATCCGGGATCTGGGGTATTCACTCACCAGCTATGTCAGTTCCCGCGCTTTTGTCTGGCACAATGTCCAGATCGGCGAAAACTGTTTCATCCTTGAAGACAATACACTCCAGCCTTTTGTAAAAATCGGCAATAATGTAACCCTGTGGTCAGGAAACCATATTGGCCATGGGTCCATTATCGAGGACCATGTCTTTATTGCCTCGCATGTCGTTATCTCGGGTCTGTGCCGGATTGGTGAAAGCAGTTTTATGGGTGTGAATTCCGCCACTGCGGAAGAGGTCGTGATTGCCAGGGATAATTTCATTGCCATGGGTGCCGCGGTCACAAAATCAACACAGCCTGACCAGGTACTGATGGGTGTTCCGGCAGCGCCGCACAGGGTTACAGCAACAAGATTCTGTCGCGCGGGTGACGCCTGATGACTGTCCGGGTGGAAAAATACGACCGTGCCGCACACAGGGATACCTGGAATGGTTTCCTTGAAAAGGCAAAGAACGGACACTTCATGTTCAACCGCGATTACATGGAGTATCACAGCGACCGGTTCACGGACTGCTCCCTGCTTGTGTATGAAAAGGATCGTCTGGCAGCCCTTTTTCCGGCCAATATCGGGGGAGATACGGTTTACAGCCATCAGGGCCTGACTTTCGGGGGTATCATAACCCGCGAGGACAGCATAAATACCCCGCTGATGCTGCATATCCTCGGCGAAATTACCAGGCATCTGCGGACAGCTGGCGTCAAAAAACTGGTCTACAAGCCGATTCCCTACATCTATCACATCCATCCCGCGGAAGAAGATCTCTATGCCCTGTTCAGGGAGAAGGCCGAGCTGACACGCATGGATGTCAGTACGGTGATCAACTACGCCAGCCGGGGAAAGATCAGCAGCCTGCGCCAGCGCGGGGCACGGAAGGCGCAGAAGGCCGGAATTACGTACCAGCCCAGTGACCGCTGGGATGATTTCTGGCACCTTCTGTCAGAACGGCTGAAAGAGAGACATGGCCAGAAACCTGTCCACACTCTCCAAGAAATCCGGCTTCTGGCCTCCCGCTTCCCGCAGAATATCAGGCTTCAAACGGCTGAAGCCGGCGGGGAGATCCAGGCAGGTGTTGTGATTTTTGAAAACCCGACTGTTGCACATGCGCAGTACATCTGCGCCGGAGATGAAGGGTTCAGAAATGGTGCGCTTGACGGACTGTTCGAACATCTGATCGGACTCTACAGCGACAGGCGCTACTTCAGTTTCGGCATTTCAACCGAGGAGGCGGGCCGTGTTCTCAACGAAGGCCTGATCCTGCAGAAGGAAGGCTTTGGCGGATCTGCAATCAACCATACTGTTTTCTCCCTCAGCTTTGCCTGACCAGAAGGAGTGCCTGTCTTGGCCCGTGTCATAGTCTCCCATTTCTCGGGAATTCATCATTCCAGCCAGTGGCACAGTTCCTGTTTTTATGATGGTCTCGTCCAGAGCCTGGCAGAACAGGGCAATGATGTCCTGCACATCCTGTCCAGTGACTTCATAAAAAGGCCGTGGAACGGAAATAACCAGCTTCTGAATGGTATTGACGGGAAACTGACCCTGGAAAGGATCCGGTCCTTCAATCCGGATCTGGTTATTGCCTTCAACAACTCCACCATCGAGGGAATGGAAGATGCTGTAGACTGTCCCTTCATCCTCTGGGACGCAGACAGTCTGGCCTATTTCAACAACAAGGAAGAAGTGCAGAAAAAGAAGGATCGCTATATTTTTCTGGCTTTTTCCACATTTGGCGCAGAAGAATACCGACAGGTCCTGTCCCCCTCCCTTTCAAGAGTTCACAGGGTACAGGCTGCCACAGCCATAAAGGCAGAGAAGAAAAAGATCAGGGACAATATTTCCTTTATAGGAACATATTTTATACTGAACTACTGGATCCAGTGTGCCGCCGGTGCAAAACCGGAAAATACAGCTGCTCTCATAAAGGAATTTGAAAAGGGTCCGGATTTTAACCTGGACAGGGCCCTGGAAGAGAACGATCTTGAGGATTTCCAGATAACCGAAGGTGCCCTGAGAGGGTTACGTGCGGGGGAAAACCGGAACCAGACTATTGCCGCGGTCGCACCTCTCGGGATCCAGATTTTTGGAACACAGGAATGGTATTCTGCCATCCATTTCTCGATCAATACTTTCCTGTCCTATGATCCCCGGTTTGCATACAGCCTGGCCCATAACCAGGATATCTATAACCGGAGCCGGATCGGCATCAACATATCCCACAGCCAGAATATCACCGGTTATCCATGGCGGGTTATGGATATTCTGGCATCCAGTGCCTGTCTGGTTTCGGACAGGAAGACCGACCTTGAGAAGGATTTTGGCGAAAAAATCCCCCTGCAGTTTTATGAAACTCCATGGGAAGCGTACAGCGTATGCAGGAAGCTTCTGGAAAATGAAGCCCTGCGGCAGGACGTCGTTTCAGCATCCAATGCAGCCATTGAAGCAGGGTTCCGGTGGAAACACCGCTTCAGGGATATTGAACAGATCTGTGGCACAAAACTTCTCAACCCGGACAGGGAAGGAAGTGTCTCACGCCTTATGCCCGATTACGGGGGTGCGTACCGTATTCCTGAATCTGCACTGAAACTGATGCTGTGGGCCATGAAAAAAACCCCTTCCTCTCTCCGGAACTCGATCTTCAGAATCGCCAAGGGTACAGGTATGGGAAAATATCTGGACCAGCATACAAAACAGATTCTGTACCACCTGATGAATCTGCAGGACCGGCATCTTTATTCCATGGACGAATAGGATGCTGCAGCACTGGAAAAATTTTCTGCTCTATATGAGATATTTTTCAGCAGGGCAACAGGGCCGGATGGCATTCCTCGTCCTTGGCGGCATTCTGATGGGTTTTGTCGAGTATATAGGTTTATGGGCCTTTTTCCCCCTGATCCTTGTTGTCCAGTCACCAGACAAGGTCCAGCATGGCCGGGTCCTGGGGCCCATTTACCATTTTCTGGGAATGACCGACCCCGCACAGTTCACAGTCCTTGTCGGACTTGGCGTTATCGGCATCTTTATCCTGAAAAACCTGATCTGGATTGGGTATCTGCGGTTTGAATTTTCATCACTGGTCAGATGGCGGGTCAACCTGTCGCGCCGCTTTTATCAAGGCTATCTCCGGGCCCCCTATGAGATCTTCCTGCAGCGCAGTTCCAGCGATATGATTGCTGTCATCTCGTCTGTCATACCCTATGTCATCAACAATTTTGTTCACCAGTTCATTACCCTTTTCAATCTTCTTCTGACCGCAGTCATTATCGCTGTTGTCCTTTTCAAACTGTATTCCCAGGTCGCCCTTGTTTTTGTTTCTGCCGCCCTGATCCTTTTCTGGGCACACAGCCGGATCATAAAAAAATCCGTAGAGCGCACAGGGGCGCAGACCCAGAAGCTGTCGGCCCGCCAGTTTTCTGTTCTCCAGCAGACATTCAGGGGTTACAAGGACACACGGCTCCATCACAAGACACAGCTGTTTTCCAGGGATTACAGCAAACTGGTCAGTCAGCTGAGCCGGGAAGAAGAACGTATCCAGTTCCTCCAGACTCTTCCTGCAGCAACGATTGAGATCATTATCATGAGTCTTGCTGTCGGGGCATTCCTGTTCTTTGTCTATCAGTCTGATTCCGGTGCAGAGGCTGTGGCAAAGCTGGGCACTCTGGGAATAATCGCCTTCCGCATCATTCCTGTTATCAACCGGAGCATAACAGCCACAACCTGGATCAACAGCAGCAAAGCGTCCCTGGACAGACTTTTCTCGGAAGCCAGAGCCCTTGGAATTCTGGAGGAAAATGCCCCTGATGAGAGCAGGGAAAGGGATTCTGCGCTGCCGGCTCCCCTTCCATTCCGGAAATCTCTCAAATTCAGGAACGTCACATACACCTATCCGAAATCAGAAGTCCCCGTCCTGGACAGGGTGGACTTCTCGGTTACACCGGGAGAATTTGTGGGAATTACCGGTGCATCCGGTTCAGGAAAAACATCTCTGGTCAACATCCTGCTCCATTTCCTTCCGCCCAGATCGGGAGAAGTCCTTCTGGATGGTCAACGTCTCGATGCCACAGATATTGAGCGGTTTCACCGTATTACAGGGTACGTGGACCAGCAGCCGTTTCTGCTGAACGCTGACATCGCCCATAATGTTGCCTTTGGCGATGATGCACCGGATATTGATATGGACAGGGTTGTTTCTGCCCTGAAAAAGGCCGGATTGTGGGAATTTGTCCGGGATCTGGAAAAGGGTGTGGAAACCCAGGTTGGTGAGGATGGCAAACTGCTGTCAGGTGGACAGCGGCAACGTCTGGCCATTGCACGGGCATTCTACAAGGATATCAGAATTCTGGTTCTTGACGAAGCCAGTGCTGCCATGGATATGGAAACAGAGCACAGGTTTTTTGAATTCCTTTACGGCCTGAAAGGTGAAATGACGGTCATAATGATTGCCCATCGCCTGTCCACCCTCAAACACTGTGACCGTATCCTGTTCATGGAAAACGGACGGATCACGGATCAGGGCAGTTTTGCAGCACTGTATGATCATAATGATCATTTTCGCAATTACGTAGAATATGCCCGCATCAGGGTCGGGCACAAAGACCAGGAATAAAATGTCACGCCCTGTTTCCATTGCCGTTCTGACCTATAACCAGGAGGCTTTTGTTGGCCAGACACTGGACAGTATCCTTTCCCAGGATTATCCGGATTTCAGAATTATCGTATCAGATGACGCATCCCGCGACGGAACCGTTGCCATAGTCAGGGATTATATACGTCGTTATCCGGGCAGGATTGTCCTGCAGGCCCATGAGAAAAATCTGGGAATAACAGCCAACTGCCACTCGGCTGTCCCCCTGCTTCAGGGAGACTATGTCTGCTGGTTTGCGGGAGATGATCTTTTCCTGCCCGGGAAACTGTCCCGGCAGGCTGCTGTCCTGGATGCGAATCCTGATGCTGTTTTCTGCTATCATGATGTCGAGGTTTTTGACAGCAATACCGGACAGCAACTCTATACCTACAATAGCCCGCTGGCGGGACAGAAACCGCGGGAAGGTCTGATCGCCGAATCCCTGCTGATGCATGGCTGTTTTCTTCCCACGATGGGAATCATGCTTCGCCGGTCTGCCGTCGGGAAAACACAGCATCGCAGTGAGATCCGCACGGCATCCGACTGGATGTATTTCACTGAAATTGCGCACCAGGGAAGGGTGATTTTCATACCGGAAGTCCTGGCCAGGTACCGGCGCCATTCGGGGAATACAACCAAGAGGATGGACTGTACGGACGAGGAAAAAAGCTATTCCCTGATGAGAGACGGGTATCCGCAGTATGCAGCCGCCATCGACTATGGCCTGGCCAGGCTTTATATGACCTATACCTTCAAATTCCTGGCTGCCGGCCATCTGCAGAAGGCCGGCCTGTCCCTGCAGAAGCTTCTGGGAGTCCTGAGACGTCGACCCCGGGCTCTGGGATTTGCGACCGCAAGAATAGCAGGAACATTCATACAAAGACTTGCCCTTTTCAGAAGGACAGGGAGCATTTTCCGATGAGCTGGCAGGATCTCGGCGTTATTTTTCCGGTCAGTCAGCTGTCGGATTGGGCTGCAAGTCATGCCTATGTGCCGACAGCAATCGCCCTTGATGACCGGATCCGTGTGTTTGTTGCTTTCTGGGATGCCAACAGGACAGGCCGGCCGGGATTTATTGATGTGGATCCGGAAGATCCCCGAAAGATCCTGGGTTACAGTCCCCGCCCCCTTATTCCTGACTCCGAGCCTGGCTGCTTTGACTGTGACGGTATCACACCCCTTTCGGTTGTCCGGGATGGTACGGGCCTGCGTCTCTATTATGCAGGGTGGCGACGCCTGGATACAGAGGCCCGCTATACCCTGTTCACCGGTCTTGCCTTCAGCCATGACCGGGGCCTGTCGTTCCAGCGTCATGACAGACATCCCGTTATTGGCCCCAATACCCCTGGCTGTACCGTCCGGACCGGTGGGGTTGTTCTCCATGATCAGGGAAAATGGCGCTGCTGGTATGCCGAATACCAGGGACAGATCACTGTTGGGGATAAAACAGTCCCGTCATACCAGCTCAGCACCATGGATTCTGCTGATGGTATTCACTGGCCGGATACATCAAGGATGGTTTTTCCTGTGAGGCCGGGGCACATCTTCGGTTATGGCCGCAGTGCCATATGGAAGGAACAGGGTCAGTATCATGGTCTGTTTTCCATTCGTCATGTGGACGGTGGATACCGTTATATGGGTTATGCAACCTCACCTGACGGCTATACATGGACAGAACCTGGTCAGGAGGGCATGGCCTTCTCGGCAGAAGATACCCTTGATGGCCAGAAAGAAGTATGCTTTCCGGGCCTCATCTTCCAGAATGGCCGGATTATCATGTTCTATAATGGCAATGATTTTGGACGCGCCGGACTGAGAGCAGCAATATGGAATTCACGGGGGATCTGAACCCTTATCTTCCAGAATGCGGAACAGCTGAAACCAGGAACCCTAACTGTCGAAACAGAATGAGCTCAGGAAATACAGCATGAATTCTCTCCTCCTGCAGAAAACCAGATCCTTTCTTGTCAGGCATCTGAAAAAATATGTTCTCCTACGGAAAATTCATGCTCTGGCAATGAAGTACAGAAACCAGACTTTTCATAAAATAAAATCATCCGCCATTGTGTGCCTGAAAAAATATGCTTTCGTACGGAAAATTCATGCCCTGGTGATAAAATGCCGGTCCAGAATTGCTGAATCCGGTCCTTTCAGGCACCGGATGGCCCGGCAGATCCTGCAGTCATCCGATGAAGGATTTCTGAAATACATCAACAGCTTCAGCTATATTTCAGCCATTGCTCCTGAAAAAAGGAACCGGTCCCCTGACAGTCAGGATAAAAAAGCAAGACAGCTGCTGCCTGATATGATCTCTGATACAGGAAAAGATACCAGCTACAGGGTACGGGCACTATTCGCCGGCATGTTATATTTCAAGCCCAATGAACTGCCGGAAACCGCCTTTTTTGAGCTTATGGGAAAACTCGGGCCGGGTCAGATCCTTCCTGCCTATCTCTACATCTTCAATGTTTTCTTTCCTTATGGCGACAGGAACGAGGCAGACTCACACTCCCTGTTTCTGCGAAAGGCCTTCCTCTGGCTTTATGCTGATATTCTGGCTTCGGACCCCGTCGCCGCCGAAGAAAAAATCAGGATCTTCAGCCAGACCTATTCCGGGTCTGTCCCGATCAGCAATTCCACTAACATGAAAGACATCTATGAGGCCGAAAGAAAGATACTGGATCTGTATACAGGACTTCGGTATCCCGGCATCAGCGAAGCTGCTGTCAGCCCCAAACAGCCGAAGCAGGGCAAAATCAGGATCGGGCTTCTTCGCTATGACTACCGCGGCGAAATCCATTTCTTTCTGCCTTTGCTTCATTACATGGACAGTCTGAAATATGAAGTCCACATTCTCGCATTCAGCGATAACGGTCTGGCAGAGGCAGAAAAAGCCTGGCCACGCCTGGTCCATCACCAGCTGAAAGAAGACAGCCTTGCAGATTCTGTTACATATATCCGGAATCTGGGGCTGGACATCATTATCAATACAACATCCCTGTCCGGCCGTTTTGACAATCCCCTCGCAGCTGTTCTTGGTTATCGTGTTGCTCCTGTCCAGATGACATGCTGCGCCAATGTCACCACCTCCGGCATCAGAAACATGGACTATTTTATTATAGGTGAGAGATATCTGGGTCCTTCCCTTCAGGAGGAAATGACAGAGAAGATCCTTCCCTGTCCCGGAATTGGATTTTATATGCCGGTTCCACCAGAAACCAGGGAGTCCAGGGTCCAGAAGCGTGCTGGACTCGGCGTTTTCCCCGAGGATATTCTTTTCGTTTCAAATGCACAGATGCTGAAACTGACGCCTGATCTCCTGTCATGCTGGCTGGGGATTCTCCGCCAGGTGCCCGGCTCAAGGCTTCTTCTCATGCCCTTCAGTTCTGACATGATAAAAGCCCGCTTTGGCAGTTTCTTCATGAAAATGCTGTACAGACTGTGTGATGGATACAGGGTTTCCCGCAATCGTATTATCGTTGCGCAGGCCCAGGGCCGGGACCAGACAATGGCACATCTGGCTGCAGGTGATATCTATCTGGACAGTTTTCCTTACTGCGGCGCAACGTCAACGACTGAAGCCCTGAGCCTTGGCATACCTGTCGTAACGCTGCAGGGGAGCCGTTACAGATCCAGTCTCACTGCCGGTCTTGTCCGGGAACTGGACATGGATCATGCTGTTGCCGTTACTGTCGAGGATTATATCGCCCGGGCTGTTGAACTGGCTGGCTCCCCCCGGCTGAGGCACAGCTCAGGTTCAGAGGGACGGGAAAAACTGCGGGCAGCCTCTTTCATGGATCCCGCCAGCATAGCAGGTCAGTATGATATCCTGTTTTCTTCCATTTCAGGCAGGAAAGATCCTGTGCCAGGATAACCTGACAGAACAGCGGACAGGCCTTCATTTCTGACACATCTTTCCGGATGGCAAAACTTGTATTCCCGATCTTCTGCTGATATAAAAAATCCCTGCTCTGTTATGGAAAGACATAATGAAAGCTGTTATTCTGGCGGGTGGCTACGGCACGCGCATCAGTGAGGAAACAGGCCTGCGCCCAAAACCGATGATTGAAATCGGCGGCAGACCCCTCCTCTGGCACATCATGAAGATCTACAGTGCGCACGGCATCAATGAATTTGTCATCTGCTGTGGCTATAAAGGTTACATGATCAAGGAATATTTTGCGAATTACTTTCTGCATACCAGCGATCTCACTGTAAATCTGGAAAACTCTGACATCAGGATTCATCAACGCCGTGCTGAACCCTGGACAATTACAATGGTTGATACCGGCACAGATACAATGACAGGGGGCCGTCTGCTGCGGGTCCGGGACTATCTGGAAAACAGCACATTCTGCATGACCTACGGCGACGGCGTCAGCGACGTCAATATTGCAGATCTTGTGAAATATCATGCTTCCCATGGAAAGCTGGGAACGGTCACAGCTGTTCAGCCGCCAGGGCGGTTCGGAGCGGTATCCTTCAGGGATGGCACAGACGCCATAACCAGCTTTCTGGAAAAACCAAAAGGTGACAACGCCTGGATCAACGGCGGATTTTTCGTTCTTGAACCCGGCATATTCGACTACCTTGAGAATGAGAGGACCGTCTGGGAACAGGGACCGCTTTCACGGCTGGCTGCTGACGACCAGCTGATGGCCTGGCGCCATCGTGGCTTCTGGTCATCCGTGGATACACTGCGGGACAAAAACCATCTGGAAGAACTGTGGAACACTGATCACTGCCCGTGGAAAACCCGGGCATGAATATCGGAGTTTCCCCGGATTTCTGGAAAGGCAGAAAGGTTTTTCTTACAGGCCACACAGGCTTCAAGGGTGGCTGGCTGTCACTGTGGCTGCAGGACATGGGCGCTGATGTTACCGGCTATGCCCTTGCCCCCTCCGGCCAGCCAAACCTGTTTTCCCTTGCCTGTATTGAAAAGGGGATGACATCTGTTATCGGTGACATCTGCAATGCCCCTGCCCTGCAGAAAGCACTGCAGGTGTCACAGGCTGAAATCGTCTTCCATCTGGCAGCCCAGCCCCTTGTGCGCCTTTCCTACGAACAGCCCGGGGAAACAGCTGCAACCAACATCATGGGAACTGTCCATCTCCTGGAAGCTGTGCGCACCCTGAAACCGGTACGTGCTGTTGTTGTTGTCACCAGTGATAAATGCTACGAAAACCGCGAGATAAAGTGGGGTTACCGCGAAACTGACCCGATGGGCGGACACGACCCCTATTCTGCGAGCAAAGGCTATGCCGAACTTTTATCCGCAGCATGGCGGAACTCATTTTTCCGTCACAACGGTGTTGGTCTGGCAACTGCACGGGCCGGCAATGTGATCGGTGGGGGAGACTGGTCCAGGGACAGGCTGGTTCCTGATATCCTGAACGCCATCGAAAAACAGATCCCGCTGACTGTCCGCAATCCCCATGCAACACGCCCCTGGCAGCATGTTCTGGAGCCACTGGCCGGATACCTGATGCTGGCACAGAACCTGTATGAAAAAGGTGACAGATTTACCTCAGGCTGGAATTTTGGCCCCCACATGGAAGATGTATGTTCTGTTGAATGGATAGTCCGCCGGCTCTCCCATCATTCCGGAAAACCTGTTGATATGCAGGTTGTAATGCCTGACAGACAGCAGCATGAAGCTGGCATGCTGGCCCTGGATCATACAAAGGCATGGTACGAACTGGGCTGGAAACCCATATGGTCACTTGATGAGGCGCTGATAAAAACAGCCGAATGGGCAAGAGCCTGCCAGGAACAGGACAATATGCGTACAGTCTGCCTGAGGCAGATCCATGCCTATCATTCCGGCTCCGGAAACAGGGAAACAGCAGAAGATGTTGAATGAAATAAAGGACTGTGAGGTCTGCGGAAACAGGGTTCTTGTCCCGGTGCTTGATCTGGGAATGCACCCCATGTGTGATGATCTGGTTCCCATTGGCGATACGCGGATCTGCAGGCAGTATCCCATTGAAATCCTTTTCTGTGAGAAATGCTGCACCGCCCATCAGCGCTTCCAGATACCAAAGCAGGAGCTCTTTCCCCGCAGTTACCATTACCGTGCACGCCACACGGCAGATGTTCTGAACGGCATGCGTGAATTTGTGGCCACATGTGAGAAAACATGCGGTCCCCTTTCGGAACTGAAGGTTCTGGATATCGGCTGCAACGACGGCAGCCTGCTGTCAATTTTCAGGGAGAAAGGGGCCAGAACTTTCGGTATTGAGCCTACAGGGGCCTGTGAGGATGCCGTGCAGGCAGGCCATACAGCAATCAATGATTTCTTCACCGGTGACATTGCACAGGAATTTGTCAGGATCAACGGAAAGCCTGACATCATTACATTTACCAACGTATTTGCCCATATCGAGGGGCTGGCAGATGTTATCCAGGCCCTGAAAGTCCTGAAACATGACAGGACTGTCATTGTTATTGAGAACCACTATCTTGGTTCTGTCCTGGAAAAATTCCAGTTCGATACCTTTTATCACGAACATCCGAGGACCTACAGCTACACCTCTTTTGCCTTTATTGGTGATGCGCTGGGGATGCAGATAGCCGCTGTGGAATTTCCACCCCGCTATAATGGTAATATCCGTGTCGTGTATACTCCACGGGCAGGCCAGGGAAAACACGCCGGATGGGACACAGTCCATCCCCGTGAAAAATCCTTCGGCAGGGAACTGAAGACCATGTCTGAAAGACTGGTCCCCTGGAAAAAAGGGAAACTTGAGGAAATCACCCTTGCGGTAAGAAAGTACGGCAGGCTCAGCGGCAAGGCCTTTCCGGGCCGTGCGGCCATTCCTGTCAGGCTGCTCGGCCTGGATGAAACCCATATCCGGGCTGTGTATGAAAAACCGCAGTCAAACAAGGTTGGGCATTATATTCCCGGTACGCGCATTCCCATCCTGTCCGATGATGAATTTGATCCCGCCGGAACAGATGCACCACTGATCAATCTGGCATGGCATATCAGCAGGGAAATACGGAACTACATGCAGTCCCGGGGCTACAGAGGCCCTATCCTTGATATCATTTCACCGGAAGTACCGCCTAGATGAAAGCAACCATTATTGGTGGCGGCTTCGGATTATATGGCTATCTGCCTGCCCTGTTACAGACATCTCCGGCAGATGTCCTGTTACCGGTGCGCTACAGGGAACGGCTTCTGGCCCGAAATGATATCCACCATCTGGCAGACCGCATTATATGGCTTGGAGACACTGAAAGCATACTGCCGGAATGCAGTGCTGTTATCATCGCCCTCCCCCCGGCCCTGCAGGCACCTTGGATCGAAAAGTGCCTGGAATACCCGGATATCCAGTACATGCTTCTGGAAAAACCCTTGGCCGTCTCTCCAGCCATTGCTGACAGTCTTCTGAAACAGCTGGAAGCTTCAGGAAAAATATTCCGGATTGGTTACAATTTCCGTTTTACTGACTGGGGCAGCCAGCTGCTGGGCCGTTCAGGTGGCGCAGACGTCATGGAATGGTGCTTCCAGGCCCATCATTACGCCAGAAATGTTCCCACATGGAAACGGCTTCATGCTGAAGGCGGGGGCGCCCTGCGCTTTTATGGCATTCATCTGATTGCCCTGCTGGCAGAACTTGGTTACACATCCGCTGATTTTTCACACATCCCTGCAGGATCTCCGGGAGAGGCTGCAAGCTGGACTGCGCGTATCACAGGCGCAGGTCTTGTACCCTGCAGCATCCATGTGGACAGCCACAGCCAGAACACGGTTTTCACCATCCGGGATTCTGACCAGAACATCCTGCACCTGAGCCAGCCTTTTGAGCAAGCCACCCGGGATAACAACATCCTGGACCAGAGAGTTGTTTTCCTGAAAAAACTGCTGGACGATCTTTTCCTGGATCCCCGACCCTGTCATCCCTGGTATGAAAGGGTTATCAGACTCTGGAATGACATCGAACAGAAAACATCTGTCTTCTGAATTTCCAGAAAGACCTGCAGAAGACCCTGAACCGCAGGCAATTATCCTGCTTTCTTTTCTGCAAATTCTTCCAGATGACGGACAACTGTGCGGATTTCTTCTTCCGTATGGAAAGGATCAAGCGGAAGGGACAGCAGCTCATCCGAAGACTGCTCGCTGACAGGGAAATCCCCACGACTGTGCTGCAGACCAGCATAAACAGGCTGGAGATGGATGGGCACAGGATAATGGATGTTTGTACCGACCCCCTTCTCCTGCAGCCATGCCTTGCACCTGTCACGGAGTCCGGAACGGATCCGCAGGGGGAATACATGCCATACAGACAGACCTTTTGCGGGAACCGCGGGCAGGCCATAAATGCCAATGCCATCCAGTCCCTCAAGATAGATCTGTGCCAGCTGGCGCCTGCGCTCGTTCCAGGTTTCCAGATGCTTCAGCTTTACGGACAGCAGGGAGGCCTGGAGGGGGTCAAGGCGGGAGTTCGTCCCCATGATCTCATGATGATATTTGACCTTTGACCCATAATTTCCCAGCATGCGGATCCGGGCAGCCAAGGCATCATCATTCGTGGCAACAGCACCGGCATCACCATAGGCTCCGAGATTCTTGGTTGGATAAAAGCTGAATCCTGCCGCAATACCGAAAGCACCACACTGCGTGTTCCCGAAACGGGCGCCGTGTGCCTGTGCAGCATCCTCTATGACATGAAGATTGTGCCGGGCAGCCACGGGCCCGAGACTGTCCATATCAACCGGGGTGCCATACAGATGGACAGGCATGACGGCCCTGGTGCGGGATGTTACAGCCTTTTCAAGCGTTTCTCCGGTCAGGCCATGGGTGTCAGGATCGACATCTGCAAACACCGGTTTTGCCCCGGCCATGTCAACTGCCAGTGCCGACGCAAAGAATGAATTGGCTGGAACCACAACCTCATCACCGGGGCCAATCTCCAGGGCACGCAGGATCAGGACCAGTGCATCCAGGCCATTGCCGCAGCCCACAACATGCCGGACACCCAGATATCGGGCAAAGGATACCTCAAATTCCTGCAGGGCAGGCCCGCCGATGAACTGCTGGGACCGAAGGGCTGCAAGGGCTGCCTTCTCCAGATCCGGGCCAATCGCCCTGTGATAGCGGTCCATGGGGATATAGGGTACTGTTTCCGTCTTTGCGGGAGAACAGAATTCCCGCCGGAACTGTTCATAGTCCCTGATATAGTCCCCTTCATCATATTCATGCGATGCCAGAACAGCCACAACGGTATCAGGACTGAAACTGTCCAGTTCCCTCCAGCAGCCCGGCGGAATAACCAGGCCTTGCTGCGGGTCCGACAGTTCAAAAACAGTCTGTCCGCCGGCATCTTCAAGCCGTACCCGGACCCTGCCGCCGAGGCAGATCAGCAGCTGATACAGGTTCCTGTGACAGTGCCGGCCCCGGACCTCTCCTTCGCGCGTACCATACAGATAGTAGAAACGGCGGGCCTCAAAGCCAACAGTCCCGGACAGTTCCACAACTCCCAGAGAGCCTCTTTCATCAGAAAATTCCGGAATATCAACGAGACAGGGGCGTTCGGCCCGGCGCACTGCAAAACTGTTCATGACTGTCACCTGTTTTCTGCAATCATCTGCAAATAGGCCCCATAGGCGCTTTTTGCATAATCCCCCGACAGTTGTTTCAGCTTTTCACTGTCAATATAGCCCATATTGTACGCTACTTCTTCAGGACAGCCTATCTTGAGGCCCTGGCGTTCCTCAACCGCCTCAATAAAGCTGGATGCCCGCATCAGGCTTTCAAAGGTACCGGCATCAAGCCATGCAGAGCCCCGGGACAGAACTTTTGCCTTCAGGCTGCCGTCCCGGAGATAGAGATTGTTGAGATCCGTAATTTCCAGCTCTCCCCGTGCTGAAGGGCGCAGGCTTTTTGCGTAATCCACAACCCGGGAATCGTAAAAATACAGACCAATGGCTGCATAATTCGATCTGGGTTGCGCCGGTTTTTCCTCCAGGGACAGGACAAGGCCTGAAGGATCCATTTCTATAACCCCGAAACGCTCCGGATCCCTGACATGATATCCCAGGATAAAGGCTCCGTGCTGCAACTCAACACAGTCTTTCCACAGACCCCCGAGGTTGCCCCAGTACAGAAGATTATCCCCCAGAATCAGACAGACGGGTTCACCTGCAATAAAGGATTCGCCCAGCAGAAAAGCCTGCGCCAGCCCTTCCGGCTTTTCCTGGACAGTATAGGACAGCCGGATGCCCAGCCTGTCACCATTTCCGAGAAAATTTTCAAGAACAGGGGTATCCCGGGGAGTACTGATGATCAGGATATCCCGGATGCCCAGCATCATCAGTGTGGACAGGGGATAATAGATCATGGGCTTGTCGTACACAGGCAGCAGCTGCTTGCAGACAATGTCCGTAAGGGGCCTCAGGCGGGTTCCGCTGCCCCCGGCAAGTATAATGCCTTTCATGGACGGCCTTCCGATAGGGATGCTGGTCCCTATATACAGAAGACGGTATCCCCTTCAAACAGGATTCTGCGCCCGGCAGGCAGGCATGCCCCTGCCTGCGGCCCTGCTTGCTTCAGAACAGGAGAGCACCGGTCGCAGGCGCAGCAGGTGCAGAAGGTTCAGGTTTCCAGCCCATCACTTCGAACAGGGCTTTCACCATTTTTGGTCCTGACGTACCGTCTCCCAGAAGATGCGGTGAGCAGGGGACCGTTTTAAAGGTCTGCAAGGCCTCCAGGAATTTGACAGGATCGGGACCTACAGGCAGACACTGTTTGGCTTCATAAAGATCATGCCATCCATTGGGATGACCGTCCGGGAACACGGCAACTGCGGGAATTCCGGCAAAATAGGCAAACCGCACCATGGAATGTGAAGAGGTCGCAAACCTTTCAGCACCGGCCATCAGATGCAGCAGGTTATCCAGGCTTTGTTCCTCTCTGAATTTCAGGTTCCCGGAGGGCGTCCATGGTCCAATCAGTTTCTGCAGCCCGGGGGTCACAGGCAGAAGAACAGGCCTGTCCGCCCTGTCACAGGCTTCCAGAAGCGGGATAAGGGTTTTTGCATCACCTGTTACACCCCTGGTATTGAAGACTGCGAGGTAATAGGAATGCCCTCCGCTCAGGGAGTGTCTCAAGGCTTCTGCTTTTTCTCCATCTTTCTGCACCAGGGCCCTGTAGTAATCCAGATAGGGCTCACCTGTGAAAACCACCCGTCCCAGGACTCCCTCACGACGAAGGTTGTCAGCACCGGTCTGCGTGGATGCATAGCAGAGGTCCGCCATCCAGCCGATCAGCGCATAACCGTAATTCTCGCCATCCGCTTCAAGATTTGGAGTCCGCTGTCCGGACTCGCCGTGGACAAGCTTCAGGCCGTGCGCCCTTCCGGCATGGGCCCCGGCCAGGTTGGCTGTATTGTCTGCAAGGGCAACAACAACCGAAGCTTTCTGGTCCTTCAGGACAGCAGCCACACTGTTTGTCAGCGCCGCAGTCTTCTTGATGGAATCAACATAGAGAGGGAGCTCCTCCTCCGGACAGACACGGAGGACTTCGCATTTGATACCCATATCGTCAAACGCTTGTTTACTGACAGCATTTCCGACCTGGACAATTACAGGAACCACGTTTTCCCCGGTCCTGCGGGCGGCTGCCAGCAATGCATCGACAAAGACGACAATCTTGGGCAATTCCGCCGGGATCTGGCACATAATGGCAACTGTTGACATGGGGAACCCCTTTTTCATTAAATTCTGACTTGGCCATTCCTAACACACGGCCTGCGAAAGTAAAAACTGCCTACGCAGCAATTCTTTCGTTTTTCTGTACGCCCGCACCCAGACCAAGGCGCTGCCCCTGATAGGTCTTTGCACGCAGGTCCTGCCACCAGCGCTGGTTTTCCAGATACCAGGCAACAGTTGCCCGGATACCGGTCTCCAGGGTAAACTGCCGTTTCCAGCCCAGCTCCCGCTCAATCCTGCTGCAGTCAATGGCATAGCGGTGATCATGGCCCGGGCGGTCTGCAACAAAGGTAATCAGGCTTTCCCGGGGGGTCGAGATCCCCTCACCCCATACCCCGTCCATTGTCCGGCAGATCATGCGTACAAGATCCAGGTTCGTACTCTCGGCACGCCCGCCTATGGTATAGGTTTCCCCCAGGCGTCCTTTTTCAAGGACCAGGTGCAGGGCTCTGGCATGATCCTCAACGTGCAGCCAGTCCCTGACATTCTGTCCGTTACCATACACAGGCAGGGCCTTGCCCTCAAAGGCATTGGCAATCATGAGAGGGACAAGCTTTTCAGGAAACTGGCGGGGCCCGTAATTGTTCGAGCAATTCGTGATCAGGACAGGCAGGCCGTAGGTATGGTGCCAGGCCCGAACCAACATATCCGATGAGGCCTTGCTGGCGGAATATGGCGAATTTGGCCTGTAGGCCGTTTCTTCCGTAAAATAGCCCGTTTCTCCCAGGGAGCCAAACACCTCATCCGTTGACACATGGAGAAAGCGGAATTTTTCCGCATCACCGGAAGGAAGGCTGGCCCACCAGGACCGGGCCGCTTCCAGAAGAGAATATGTGCCAACAATGTTCGTCTGGATAAAAGTCCCGGGACCGTCGATGGACCGGTCAACATGGCTTTCAGCAGCCAGATTCATCACCGCAACCGGACGATATCTGCTGAAAATATCACGCATGGCATCCTGGTTGACAATATCTTCCTGGAGAAGGATGTGCCTGCCGTGATCCAGATCTGAAAGATTTTCGGGATTTGCCGCGTATGTCAGCCTGTCTACAGTAATGATCCTGTAAGGGGTATTACTGACCAGATATCTTACCAGGGCAGACCCGATAAATCCCGCCCCGCCTGTGACAATGATATTTGGGCTGTCCATGTGTGATCCTCCGTAACAGGACCTGACTATGAAAATAATGGATTGGCAAGGGACTGCCCGGGCAAGGCGGCACACCGGAAAATTGTTTTCCTGTCTGGAAACCTAGCAACGACTGGACATGAAAAACAAGAAATTTCTTCCCCCAGGCAGTATTCCAGCAGAATAAATGGGGTTCTCATGACAAGGAGCTGATATCTGACATGTTTATAATGGTATTTCAAAAGCTGCTGGTGATTAATTCTGTCTTGCGGGACAGAAACCGGTACGTATGTTCGAATGGATGGCTGATGCTGATCGAGCCTCACCTTTCCCTCTACTGGCGCCCCCGGACGCAGGTCTGGATCCGCCCAGAAAAAACATGGCGTGAACTTCTGCAGGCAGCAGGATAGCGGATCGTCGCCGCATCACGCACCAGTATTTTCCGGTGGAGACACTTCCCGATCCTGCCCATTCCATCCGTACAGGGTTTTCTGTGCCGGCGGGTATAGCTTGTTCAGAAAGACTGGTTTCGGTGTCAGGAATTGGCTACGGTCCTGTGGACCTTCGCCGCACCTTGCGCTTCGGTGTGAACCAGCAGTTTCATCCACACTGCCCTGTATGTGGTTGCGGGGGCAGGATTTGAACCTGCGGCCTTCAGGTTATGAGCCTGACGAGCTACCGGGCTGCTCCACCCCGCGTTAACCGGACCTGTGTATTTTGCGGGCTGCTTCCGCCTTCGCCCCTTTGTGGGGCTACGGCGGGACTTTGCCACCCCGCGTGAGGTGCATGCATTGTGGAGGAAGCGATGTGTGATGTGGGGTCTGTCCCGGGTGCAGGCCTGGCAGCGACCGACTCTCCCGTGTCTTGAGACACAGTACCATTGGCGCTGGAGCCTTTCACTTCCGAGTTCGGGATGGGATCGGGTGGTTCATGCTCCGCAAGGACCACCAGGCCAGCGCCCGGGACAGGGATTTATCAGGGGGATTTCGCGATGCACCCTCTGTTTGTGGAGGGTTGTATACGGGGGTTCCGGAATGACTTCTGTGCGCGGCATGCCGTGCATGGTCCCGAAGGTCCATGCGCGGACCGGGCAGAATTCAATCAGGCTCGTACGAGCGATTAGTAAGGCTCAGCTTCACGCGTTACCGCGCTTCCACATGCCTCCTATCAACGTCATGGTCTGTGACGGCTCTTCAGGGAATACATGTTTTGAGGTCAGTTTCACGCTTAGATGCTTTCAGCGTTTATCTGGTCCGCACTTTAGCTACCCGGCGATGCGGCTGGCGCCACAACCGGTACACCAGAGGTGCGTCCATCCCGGTCCTCTCGTACTGGGGACAGATCCTCTCAATATTCCAACACCCGCGGCAGATAGGGACCGAACTGTCTCACGACGTTCTGAACCCAGCTCACGTACCACTTTAATCGGCGAACAGCCGAACCCTTGGGAGCTGCTCCACCCCCAGGATGTGATGAGCCGACATCGAGGTGCCAAACGACTCCGTCGCTGTGGACGCTTGGGAGTCATCAGCCTGTTATCCCTAGAGTACCTTTTATCCGTTGAGCGATGGCCCGTCCACGTGGAACCACCGGATCACTATGGCCGACTTTCGTCTCTGCTCGACATGTACGTCTCGCAGTCAGGCAGGCTTATGCCATTGCACTCACCGGACGATTTCCGACCGTCCTGAGCCTGCCATCGCGCGCCTCCGTTACCGTTTGGGAGGCGACCGCCCCAGTCAAACTGCCCGCCATGCAGGGTCCTCGTCCCGGAAACGGGACGGAGTTAGAAGCCAGAGAACACAAGGGTGGTATTTCACTGATCCCTCCACCACGGCTGGCGCCGCGGCTTCAAAGGGTCCCACCTATGCTACACATGTAATCCCTGGCACCAGTGCAAAGCTGCAGTAAAGGTTCATAGGGTCTTTCCGTCTGACCGCGGGAACTCCGCATCTTCACGGAGAGTTCAATTTCGCTGGGTTGGTGCTGGAGACAGCGGGGAAGTCGTTACGCCATTCGTGCAGGTCGGAACTTACCCGACAAGGAATTTCGCTACCTTAGGACCGTTATAGTTACGGCCGCCGTTTACCGGGGCTTCAGTTCAATGCTTGCACATCTCCCTTTAACCTTCCGGCACCGGGCAGGCGTCAGACCCTATACGTCGCCTTGTGCGGCTTCGCAGAGCCCTGTGTTTTTGATAAACAGTCGCTACCCCCTGGTCTGTGCCCCCCGCATGCGCTTGCGCACACGCAGGGCCCTCTTCTCCCGAAGTTACGAGGGCAATTTGCCGAGTTCCTTCAACACCATTCTCCCAAGCGCCTTGGTCTGCTCGACCTGTCCACCTGTGTCGGTTTAGGGTACGGTCTGTACGCGGGGGCTCTTTCCTGGAACCCTTCTGCAGCACATCCAATCCATTAAGGATGTACACACTTCAGGATCCGTCACCTCCCGCAGGCCCACGAATATTAACGTGGTTCCCATCAGCTGCGCCTCTCGGCCTCACCTTAGGGACCGGCTTACCCTGCGCGGATTAACCGTGCGCAGGAACCCTTGGACTTTCGGCGACAGGGTTTCTCACCCTGTTTTTCGCTACTCATGTCAGCATTCGCACTTCTGCATCCTCCAGGACAGGTGACCCCGCCCCTTCATCGGCTCGCAGAACGCTCCGCTACCGCATAACCCGTGCAGCGCACAGGTTACACCCGCAGCTTCGGTACATGGCTTTAGCCCCGTTACATTTTCGGCGCAGGACGGCTTATATAGACCAGTGAGCTGTTACGCTTTCTTTAAAGGATGGCTGCTTCTAAGCCAACCTCCTGGTTGTTATGGCCTTCCCACATCCTTTCACACTGAGCCATGATTTGGGGACCTTGGCTGGCGGTCTGGGCTGTTTCCCTCTCGACACCGGACCTTAGCACCCGATGTCTGCCTGCCGTACACTACTCGATGGTATTCGGAGTTTGGTCAGGCTTGGCAAGGCTCGCGCCCCCCTCGCCGGTCCAGTGCTCTACCCCCACCGGTATTCATACGACGCTCTACCTAAATAGATTTCGCGGAGAACCAGCTATTTCCGGATTTGATTGGCCTTTCACCCCTATCCACAACTCATCCCAGCCTTTTTCAACAGGCACGGGTTCGGCCCTCCAGTGGGTGTTACCCCACCTTCAGCCTGGCCATGGATAGATCATCCGGTTTCGGGTCTGATACGTGCAACTGAACGCCCTGTTCAGACTCGCTTTCGCTACGCCTCCACCTCACGGCTTAGGCTCGCTGCACACACCAACTCGCTGACCCATTATACAAAAGGTACACGGTCACCCCACAAAAGGGCTCCCATTGCTTGAAGGCATCCGGTTTCAGGTTCTTTTCACTCCCCTCGTCGGGGTTCTTTTCACCTTTCCCTCACGGTACTGGTTCACTATCGGTCACTGGGGAGTACTCAGGCTTGGAGGGTGGTCCCCCCATGTTCAGACAGGATTTCTCGTGTCCCGCCCTACTCAAGGACTGCTCCCGGTTCACCCGTACGGGGCTCTCACCCGCTCTGGCCCGCCTTCCCAGACGGTTCCGGTTATTTAGAAGCAGCCACTGGCCTCATCCGCTTTCGCTCGCCACTACTCACAGAGTCTCTTTTGATGTCCTTTCCTCCGGGTACTTAGATGTTTCAGTTCCCCGGGTTCGCCTCACACACCTATGTATTCAGCATGTGATCACCTCACGGTGGGGTTTCCCCATTCGGATATCCACGGATCAAAGCCCGCTCACGGCTCCCCATGGCTTTTCGCAGTGTGCCACGTCCTTCCTCGCCTCCCAATGCCAAGGCATTCACCAGATGCCCTTTCTTCGTCTGATTGAACTCTACCTCAGGTCCGCGCACAGAAGACATTCCGTCCCCCGCACACAAACCCTCCAAAGATGCATCTCGAAAAAACCATCCGGACCCATACCAGCCACACCACATCCCCACAGCCAGCACCCTCCCCGCAATACGGAAAAGGCCTCAGCCACAGAAACACAGCACAACCAGAACAAGACCAAACGGCCTTCCCTGATCACACTTCTTCTTCCTGTCCACAATGTTCAATGGGCCGGAAACCGGAAAAACCGGATCCGGCAAACGGAAAAAACATTTTCCGCTTGCCACACCCGGATCAGACCGGAACATCCTTCCTCCAGAAACCGGGAGGGGATCATATAAGGTCCCATCTCCCCTATGTCAATCCCAAACCTTTCCCGATTTTTTCCGAAAGCCCGATACAGAAAATGGTGGAGGCGGACGGGATCGAACCGACGACCTCATGCTTGCAAAGCACGCGCTCTCCCAACTGAGCTACGCCCCCCCGTTAGAAAATCTTCACGCAAGACGTGTCAGATTTTCTTACGCCACGCCGAAGCTTCAGCGAAGGCGGGCCTTACCCGGTTGAACCAGTCCGCCTTCGCCCTGCCGGGCCTCAGCGCGACACTTTTTTGTACAGCAAAAAAGTGGTGGGCCTGGGAAGACTTGAACTTCCGACCTCACGCTTATCAAGCGCGCGCTCTAACCAACTGAGCTACAAGCCCCCGGTCCAGACCCGGGGGTCTGGCATCAGGCTTCCGGAAAGAAGGAATGTGCCGGCGGCGGCATCTGCAGACGTACAGCCCTGCAGCAGGCTTCCCTAGAAAGGAGGTGATCCAGCCGCAGGTTCCCCTACGGCTACCTTGTTACGACTTCACCCCAGTCACTGACCCAACCGTGGCCGGCTGCCTCCTTGCGGTTGGCGGGCCGTCTTCGGGTTGAACCAGCTTCCATGGTGTGACGGGCGGTGTGTACAAGGCCCGGGAACGTATTCACCGCGGCGTGCTGATCCGCGATTACTAGCGATTCCAG
This sequence comes from Pseudomonadota bacterium, assembly GCA_030775045.1. Classification (NCBI taxonomy): domain Bacteria; kingdom Pseudomonadati; phylum Pseudomonadota; species Pseudomonadota bacterium. The sequence goes on from JALYJY010000005.1 coordinate 24,402, forward strand.
CTTCATGCCCCCGGGTTGCAGGGGACAATCCGAACTGGGACGCCGTTTGGGGATTGGCTTGCCCTTGCGGGGTCGCTTCCCTCTGTCGGCGCCATTGTAGCACGTGTGTAGCCCAGCCCATAAGGGCCATGAGGACTTGACGTCATCCCCGCCTTCCTCCGGCTTGACGCCGGCGGTCCCGCCAGAGTGCCCAACTGAATGATGGCAACTGGCAGCAGGGGTTGCGCTCGTTGCGGGACTTAACCCAACATCTCACGACACGAGCTGACGACAGCCATGCAGCACCTGTGTTCCTCCCACCCGAAGTGAAGGACCTGATCTCTCAGGCCCACAGAGGACATGTCAAGGGCTGGTAAGGTTCTTCGCGTTGCGTCGAATTAAACCACATGCTCCACCGCTTGTGCGGGCCCCCGTCAATTCCTTTGAGTTTTAATCTTGCGACCGTACTCCCCAGGCGGGGTGCTTCACGCGTTAGCTCCGCCACTGATGCCGTAAGCACCAGCGGCAAGCACCCATCGTTTACGGCGTGGACTACCAGGGTATCTAATCCTGTTTGCTCCCCACGCTTTCGCGCCTCAGCGTCAGTTACGGGCCAGATGACCGCCTTCGCCACCGGTGTTCTTCCCAATCTCTGCGAATTTCACCTCTACACTGGGAATTCCATCATCCTCTCCCGTACTCAAGTCTTCCAGTCCCAGGTGCACTTCCCGGGTTGAGCCCGGGGATTTCACACCTGACTTGAAAAACAGCCTGCGCGCCCTTTACGCCCAGTAACTCCGAACAACGCTCGCCCCCTTCGTATTACCGCGGCTGCTGGCACGAAGTTTGCCGGGGCTTATTCTGCAGGTACCGTCATCATCGTCCCTGCCAAAAGAGCTTTACAACCCGAAGGCCTTCATCACTCACGCGGCATTGCTGGATCAGGGTTGCCCCCATTGTCCAATATTCCCCACTGCTGCCTCCCGTAGGAGTCCGGGCCGTGTCCCAGTCCCGGTGTGGCTGATCATCCTCTCAGACCAGCTAGAGGTCGTAGGCTTGGTAGGCCGTTACCCCACCAACTACCTGATCTCTCATGGGCCCCTCCAAAGGCGATAAATCTTTCACCCTCAGGTCGTATGCGGTATTAGCGGAAGTTTCCCTCCGTTATCCCCCACCTCTGGGCAGATACCCATGTATTCCTCACCCGTCCGCCACTCACCATTGCTGATGCGTTCGACTTGCATGTGTTAGGCATGCCGCCAGCGTTCGTTCTGAGCCAGGATCAAACTCTCAGGTTGAATGCAGTCCGACAGGCTTGCGCCTGACTGACTGATTTTAAGACGGGCCGCTTTTACGACACCTCTTCAACCATCGTTATCCTGAAAACAGATATAACGTAGCTTACCAAGATGCACATTTGGCGACCCTTTCAATGCCTGTCCACAGGACTGACACCACAGACGCCGCCGCCTGCACATCCCTTCTTCCATTACAGACCACAATGTCAAATGAACCGCCCCTGCGACACAGGTGTCTTTCGGGGGAGCAGGGTATGTAATCCCCTTTGGATCCGAAATCAAGGGGTAATTCGCAGTCTCCGTAAATTCCTTTTCCCGGTCTCCGGATTCAGAAGCGCAAAGGTCCCGCTTCCCGCGTTGACCATGGGTTCCGGAACGGTTAGGGTCCTTCCAGCATGGTTTCTATATATGACTCAGGCAGGAGATTTCAATGACAGACGCCCCTTTTTCCTTGCGCGCTGATGATGACGAAGACGACGACAAGGAAACTCCGGCTGCAAAGGAAAAGGAAGAGGCTGGACTGGTCCCTTCTCCCATCCAGAATATCCTGTTCAAAGCCCGGACTGTCCTGCTGTTCGGCGAAATCTCCTGGAAGGTGGCCCAGTCCACCGTGGCCCAGCTTCTGGCCCTGTCCGAGGAAGGCAAGGGCGACATCCGCCTGTTCATCAATTCCCAGGGCGGTCATGTGGAGTCGGGCGATTCGATCCACGACATGATCCGCTTTATCGGGCCAAAGGTGAAGGTGATCGGCACCGGCTGGGTGGCCAGCGCGGGCGTCCACATCTTCCTGGCGGCGAAAAAGGAAAACCGGTTCTGCCTGCCCAACACGCGGTTCATGATCCACCAGCCTCTGGGCGGTGCGGGCGGCAAGGCGTCCGATATCGAGATTGAGGCCCGGGAAATCCTGAAAATGCGCGAGCGGATCAATCGCGTCATCGCCCTCGAGACCGGCCAGCCCATTGAGCGTGTGGCCAAGGACACCGACCGGAATTTCTGGATGTCGGCGGAAGAAGCCAAAGCCTATGGCGTCGTCACCCACATCGTGGATTCAGTCAAAGACGTAAAATAACCAAGGCAGCCCTATGACAGACAAGAGCTATGACGTGGTGGTGATCGGCGGCGGACCTGGCGGCTATGTGGCCACCATCCGTGCTGCCCAGCTGGGCATGAGCGTGGCCTGCGTGGAAAAGCGCAAAACCCTGGGCGGCACCTGCCTGAACGTGGGCTGTATCCCGTCCAAGGCCCTGCTGACCAGCTCGGAAAAATTTGCCGAGGCGCAGCAGCATCTGGCCGCCCACGGAGTCGTGGTGAAGGATGTGAAGCTGGATCTGCCCGCCATGATGGGCCACAAGGACAAGGTGGTGAAGGACAATACCGCCGGCATCGACTTCCTGTTCCGCAAGAACAAGGTGGACCGGATTGTGGGCCACGGCCGCATCCAGGCTGCCGGGACGGTCGTTGTTGAAGGTGAAAAACCCCAGACGCTCAAGACAAAAAACATCATCATCGCCACGGGGTCAGAAGTGATGCCTCTGCCTGGCATCACGATCGACGAAAAGAAGATTGTATCCTCTACCGGTGCACTGGAACTGGCCGAGGTTCCGGAGCGGCTGGCCGTGATCGGCGGCGGCTATATCGGGCTGGAAATGGGATCGGTGTGGCACCGACTTGGATCAAAAGTCACGGTCATCGAGTTCCTGGACCGCATCCTGCCCGGCATGGACGGCGAGATCTCGAAAACCATGGAAAAGATCCTGGCCAAACAGGGCATGGCGTTCAGGCTGGGCACCAAGGTCACCGGCGCCACGGCCGGAAAGAAGGGCGTAACCCTGACACTGGAGCCAGCCAAAGGCGGTGCGAAAGAAACGCTGGAAGTTGACGTGGTCCTGGTGGCCATCGGCCGCCGTCCCCACACGGAAGGTCTGGGACTGGAAGCCGTGGGTGTGGAGAAAGATGACCGGGCCCGCATCAAAACCGACAGCCATTTCCAGACGAACGTGAAGGGCATCTATGCTATCGGCGACGTGATTGCCGGTCCCATGCTGGCCCACAAGGCTGAGGAAGAAGGCATGGCGCTGGCAGAAATGCTGGCGGGGCAGAAACCGCACGTAGACTACAACACGGTGCCGGGTGTGGTCTACACTTGGCCCGAGGCGTCGCAGGTAGGCCAGACCGAGGAACAGCTGAAACAGGCCGGCGTGGCGTACAGGGCCGGCAAGTTTCCCTTCTCGGCCAACGGCCGCGCACGCGCGATGAACGAGACAGAAGGATTCGTGAAAATTCTGGCCGACGCGAAAACCGACCGCATCCTGGGCGCCCACATTATCGGCCCGGACGCAGGAACCCTGATCGCCGAGCTGGTGGCGGTGATGGAGTTCGGCGGCTCGGCCGAAGACGTGGCCCGCACCTGCCACGCCCACCCCACCCTGAACGAGGCAGTCAAGGAAGCCGCCCTCGCCGTGGACGGACGCCCGATCCATACATGACGCGCCCTTAACCTCCCGTTAAGGGAATCGCGGCTAAGGTCATCGGGAATTTATCCATAAAGCAGGAGAAATCCCGTGTCCCTGAACCATGAACTTTTTTACAGCGGTATTCTTGTTACAGGCCGGGAAGACCTGAACTTCCTTTTCCTGAATGACCAGGATTCAGAAAACGCATATCAGGCTCTATGTAAACATTCCAGAGTAGCATGCATGCGCTCTCGGCTGTTTTCTTGGGCAATTCTGGATGAATCTGGCCGCAAAAACCCTGTTCAGTGCGACATCACACCCCATAGATTCTACTGATCTGAAGGTCTATCCATTTAAATTGCCCGAAAAAATACTTGATAGCCTTCTTCAGGATCCAAAAATCATCAGGGTTCAAAAGGAAATCCCGGACTTTCAGAGAATGGTGCAGGACCGGTCTGGCATCAAGCCCGAACCCGTCAGGAAGACAGACCATCCAAGATTATTTGAAATAGTTGCGAACATTGATCGCATCCGCGCCGAGCGGGATGCACGACCCGCTCCTGCTGCAAGGCCCGGTTCTCCAGAAACCTGAGAGAAGCGGGTGCATCCATCTTTCGTCACCCCGGCGCAGGCCGCGAGAACAGACAGGCATTGTCATCCTGAGCGACCTGTCTGCCGAAACCTTGGCGAAAGTGGAAGCGAAGGATCCTTCTTCAGCAAGAACAAAAAGATCCTTCAGTCGCTCCGCTTCTTCAGGATGACAAGCGGGCTGTGCATAGACTGCAACAGTCAGCCTCCGCCTTTCAGGCTACGGCGTGACAGCCTCGCTCTAACTCGCTTCGGTAGTCTGCGTTTTGGCTTGCCAGACCGTAGCCTGAAAGGCGGAGGCTGGTGGGCGCGACAGGGATCGAACCTGTGACCCCTACGATGTCAACGTAGTGCTCTACCGCTGAGCTACGCGCCCTGACCGGAAATCTCAATATCCCTCACGCTCGCTGCGCTTGCGCAGAAGCTTGCGGGTGCGGCGGATGGCTTCGGCCTTTTCGCGGGCGCGCTTTTCCGAGGGTTTCTCGTAGTTGCGGCGCAGCTTGATCTCGCGGAATACGCCTTCGCGCTGAAGCTTTTTCTTCATGACGCGCAGGGCCTGTTCAATGTTGTTGTCGCGGACGTGGATCAGCACGGTCTGTCGTTCTCCTGCATATTTTTCACATGGCTGCGCCTTCGCGCGACCGGAATTGTAAGGGCCTCTTCTACACGAAACTTCCCTGAAAGCAAAGATGATATACACTGTTTCCGTTTTCAGCAGGATAAAGACATAAAAGCCATGACCCCCGACAGCACGGAAATACACAGGAAAGACGCGGTTCTGCAAGCCGCCCTCCTCCACGCACCCTTTGATGGCTGGACCCGGGAGGTTCTGGACCGGGCGCTGGCAGACGCAGGCCACCCCGGCGAAGGTCCCCTGCTCTTTCCCCGGGGATCCATTGACCTTGTGGCTCATTTCTTCGACCACGCGACCCGTCTGACCCTGGACAAGGCGCCGGATCTGGCCGCCCTGAAAGTACGGGAGAAAATCGCCCTGCTGGTGAAAACCCGCCTGTCGGTGCTGGAGCCCTGGCGGGAGGCGGTGCGCCTCGGCCTGTCCGTGCTGGTCCGGCCGGACCACATGGCCACAGGCGTGCGCCTGCTGGCCGATACTGCCAGCGCTTTCTGGTACCTGGTCGGGGATAAATCCACGGACTACAACTGGTACACCAAGCGCATGCTTCTGGCGGGCGTCATCGGGTCTTCCACCCTGTACTGGCTGAACGACCGCTCTCCCGGGCATGTGGAGACCGAAGCTTTCATTGACCGGCAGATCAGCCGGGTCATGACCGTAGGCGCCTGGCCCGGCAAGCTGGCGGATCTGTGGAAGCGGGACAAGGCACACGCATGACACTGGCCCTGACCAACCTGCGCCTGTTCGATGGCGAGTCGCTGCAAGACGGCCTCCATGTGATTCTGGACAACGGCCGCATCGCTACCATCACAGATACAGTGCCGGCAGATATGGCCCGGGAGGACTGTGGCGGACACCTTCTGGCGCCTGGCTTTGTGGACCTGCAGGTCAACGGCGGCGGCGATGTGCTGTTCAACGATTCGCCTACGGTGGAGTCGCTTCAGACAATCGCAGCAGCCCACTGCCGCTTTGGCACCACCAGCCTTCTGCCTACTCTGGTCACCGATGCACCTGACAAACGCCGCAAGGCTGTGGACGCCGTGCGCCAGGCCATGGGTCAGGTACCAGGCGTGCGGGGGATCCATCTTGAAGGTCCCTGGATCAGCCCGAAGCGCAAGGGCGCTCACGATGCAACCCTCATGGCCACACCGTCAGAAGAAGACATGGCCCTGCTGGACAGCCTGCCCGGCACGTCCATGGTCACCGTGGCCCCGGACTGCATCTCCCCGGCCCTGATTCGCCGTATGGCGGACCGGAGCATCCGGGTGTCACTGGGGCACAGCGATGCCTCACACGCACAGGCACAGGAAGCCCTGAAGGCCGGCGCTGTGGCCTTTACGCACCTGTACAACACCATGAGTCCCCTGCATCACCGCGAGCCCGGCATGGTGGGCGCGGCGCTGGACAGCGAGGCCTGGTGCGGAATCATTGCGGACGGCCACCACGTGCACCCGGCGGCCATTCGCATTGCCTGGAAAACAAAGCCGCCCGGAACGCTGTTCCTGGTGACTGACGCCATGCCCCCCGTGGGCGGAACGCAGACATCTTTTACCCTGTACGGACAGCAGATCCGGGTCCATGACGGAAAGTGCACGACCCCTGAAGGCATCTTGGCCGGGTCTGCGCTGGATATGGCTTCAGCTGTGCGGTACTGCGTGAACACGGTGGGCATCCCCCTGTCCGAGGCCCTGCGCATGGCGTCCCTGTATCCCGCCACCCTTATGGGCTGGCACGACAGGATCGGCCGCATTGTTCCTGGATACGAGGCCGCACTGGTCCTTCTGGACAGCGATCTGCGGGCCATAAAAACGTGGGCGGGAGGATCCAGAAATCTGTATACAGAAACCTGAAGCCAGAAAACATCAGACCTCTTGCATAACCTTGGCAATCCTCAATCCTTCGACAGGCTCAGGATGAGGACTTCCTGTAACCCTGAGCCTCATGGTGAGTTTATCGAACCATGGCGAAGGGTGGGGCGGGAGGGTTCCTGAAACCAGAAATAATTCTGACTTCTGGTTTCTGTATACAGATTTCTGGATCTCTTACTGCGCTGTCGGGACGGACACTGGATAAAACACCCGACGAAACCGGCTCTCCGGATCTTTCTCGTCCCCGGACCACTCTCCGCTGAAATAGCTCCCGCCTGTAAAGGCCCCGCATTTCGGAGTTACACTGTCAGGATCCCTCCCGGAAGGAACCCGGGACGAACATACGACGTCCGCCTCCGGCTGCCCGGGAAAATGCATCAGGGACATATGGAGCCAGGCCCCCGGAACAGGAAAGGCTGCCCGGCAGACAGAAGGTCCGTCCGTCCTGTCTGAAAAAACATCTGTGGATTCACACAGGACAGGGCTGCTGACAGGCTTTCCCCCGTATACAATTTCTGCCGTTTCTCTTTCCGGGATCCGGAAAGAATCCTGCACAGGGGCCGGAGTTTCAGCCAGAAAGCCTGCATCGGGCTGGACGGACCCTGTGGTTTGCGGCACCGTTCCGGAGTCCCCGGGGTTCACCTCCACGCGGCCATATGCGGTATCCATGGTGCGTACCGGCAACAGCCCGGAAATGTCCGGTTCCGGCTGATCCGGGCTCTTCCGGACAGCCGTATCTGCGGGCGCGATGTCCGGGGTCTGCTTCTGATTCTTCTGATACCATACTGCTCCGATCACAATACAGACCCCCGCAAGGGCGAGGGGCAACTGTGTCCGGACAGATCCTCTGGCCCCGCGGTGGAGGGACTGGACTGAAGGATCACGGGAAGGAACAGACATCCGGCATCTCCTGGATCATGTTTTCCGATGCCGGAGTGTCAGCGACGGTTTTCCTTTCAGCAAGAAAAATGGGATCCGGTCCTGTGCGAGCAGAGATGTTTTTATTCCTTGATATGAGGTATTTTTACTTATATATAGAGGCGGTCTGCCTTTTCAGGCAGTGTTTATCGCGCCGTAACTGCGAAAGCAGCGACGGCGGAGGTTCGTTGACATTGTGGATACGACGACACCCACCACCCCGCTTCCGGGCGGGGGACAGCACACGCCCTCTTTCATGCCATCCTGAGCGAAAGGCTGCCACAGGCAGCCTGAAGCCGAAGGATCTTTCTTTCAGAAAAGAAGATCCTTCAGTCGCTGCCGCTCCTTCAGGATGACAAAATCAGGGAAATGGACTCCCCCTCAACAGGCCGGATGACGGACAGAATGTTTAAAAATGATAAGGTTTGCTTACACATTCGAAATGCTGACCACTGCACTGCTTGCCGCAAGCGTGCAGTTAAAGGGCCAGAAACCCGGAATGACGCCATATTCCAGACAGCACGGGTGTGCAGTTACAGTGCAGTTATGGTGGGATTATGGTGTAACCGGGTGCAGTCAGGCTGAACCGGAAACCGGGAAAACCCTGTACAGGCCCCCCGGCTCCGTCCGGCAGAGGATCAAGGATTCAGCTGTTACGGCGCGCCTGGTTTCCTGGGAACAATGGCCGCTATGTAGTTTGCCCTCAGTTTTTTGCCAGCCTCGACGGCGCGCTCGCCGGCGTACACAATGCCCGCCAAGGTAACGCCTCCGGCGGCTCCTGCAATGGCTGTAGGAATAACCCTCACCGTGCCCAGAACTGCATCCAGGCCGTGCTGGCGCCGCAAACGGCCTATCCCCCAAGCGGCCAGAAGGCTGAAGGCTCCCCACGCAGCCCAGTGTGCGTTTTCTTTTTTAAGAAGGGTTCTTCCCAGATCCGCCGCCTCACGGCCCGCCTGGGCCCATGTCTGGCCACTGATAAGCGGGTCCGCAGTGGCAAATGTGCTAGCGGTCCTTCTTATCCTTTCATCAACTGTGTCCAGAGGTCCCATGATTTCCAGGGCTTTGACAAATTCCGGTTTCTCGACACCCCCGTTGCGAATGCGGGTCGCTTCCCGGGCATCGGTTGTGACTTCGCCCACGCTGGCAAACAGTCTTCCCACAACATCCCCGACAGCAAGAAGCGCGCAGAGCGCCGTAACCCCGGCTGCAACAAGCCCGGCATTTCCCGTGGCACTGGTCAGAAGACTGGCCCCCTGGACTGTCCAGCGTTTTGCCCGGGAGGGTTCTATTCTCATGGTCACGTTTCTGTGTGGATCAGCAAGGACATTCAGGCCTTCCGGGCCTCTGTCGACATGGGCCTGATTATGGGTATGAAACGGCCGTCCTCGCAGCCAGCGGGCAAACTGGAAAAGGACGGACGCATTGCCCTGCATGTGCTGTGCGGCAGCTGCCTGCTGCTTGTGCTGATGTCCGTTTGCCATGGCGTCTGTCTCCGGCAAGAGTGGCTCTTACCCGAGCATAATCCACGAAAATAGTTTCAGAAACGTAAACGGGGGCCGGACGGCATAAAAAAAGGTGGGGGCCCGTGCACAGGGGCCCCGGGATGACGCCTGCCATGAAGATGATGGTGCTGCGCGGGCTTCCGTTCCGGGTTATCCCGTCAGCAATCCTGTCGCCGGACTGTAGTTCTCGTTCAGGGCCTGTGCCACGGCTGCGTGGGTAATTTTACCCCGGAACACGTTCAGGCCATTCATCAGGTGGACATCATCCAGCAGGGCCTTTTTCCAGCCCTTGTTGGCCAGATCCATGACGAAAGGCAGAGTGGCGTTGTTCAGTGCAAACGCGGACGTGCGGGCCACCGCGCCAGGCATGTTGGCCACGCAGTAATGGACCACACCATCCACAATATAGGTGGGGTTCTGATGTGTTGTGGGCCGGCTGGTCTCGAAACAGCCGCCCTGGTCGATGGAAATATCCACCAGGACCGAACCCTTTTTCATGCGGCTGACCATATCTTTGGTAACCAGTTTCGGCGCCGCAGCCCCTGGTACCAGAACAGCCCCGATCACCAGATCAGCGTTCAGCACCTCGTGCTCGATGGCGTCCGCGGTTGCATAGATGGTCTGCAGATGGGAGCCGAACTGCAGGTCCAGCTCGTACAGGCGCCGGGGCGACCTGTCGAACACCTTCACGTTGGCACCCAGGCCGATGGCCATGCGAGCTGCGTTGGTGCCGGACACGCCGCCACCCAGAACCACCACGTTGGCGGCCGGGACACCCGGCACCCCGCCCAGGAGAATCCCGGCGCCGCCCTGGCCCTTTTCAAGGCAATGAGCACCTACCTGAACGGACATACGGCCGGCCACCTCGCTCATGGGAGCCAGCAGGGGAAGACCGCCCGCGGGACTGGTAACGGTCTCATAGGCAATGGCTGCACAGCCTGACTTCATCAGGCCCTTTGCCTGATCAGGATCCGGGGCCAGATGCAGATAGGTGAACAGGATCTGGTCAGAACGCAGAAGGGCAATTTCCTGGGCCTGGGGCTCCTTGACCTTGACGATCATATCACTGGCAGTAAAAACTCCGGCCGCATCGGGAAGAACTTTTGCGCCGGCCTTCACATAGGCTTCATCGTCAAAGCCGATCCCCTCGCCCGCACGGGTCTCCACCACAACCTGATGGCCGCTGCGAACCAGTTCGTGGACACTGGCCGGCACCAGACCCACACGATTTTCCCAGGTCTTGATCTCTTTCGGAATTCCGACGCGCATATGGATATTCATCCCCTGTTGTGGCTGTGCCGGAGAATCTGCTCCTGTTCCCGGCTTCGGGCAAGAGGGTGTTTCTTCAGGCAAAATGCATGAATTATTTTCACGGGCAGTCTGTACAGTCAGTCTCGAGAAAGTACTCATCCTGCAAGGGGAAAATTTCATGACGAAGACAGTACATGCTGCAGAAAC
>JALYJY010000006.1 GCA_030775045.1 Pseudomonadota bacterium
CTATCTGACCATCATGGATCTGGGCCGGATCCGCCTGATCGGCCGCTGTGGCATGCTGAAAATTGCCCTGCGGAAGAAATGGGCGGTCATGCTGGGCGGCGCCACTATCCGCTTTCGTCGTCCCCTGCCGCCGTTCCGGAAATACCTTCTGAAAACCCGGCTGATGGCGTGGGATGACAAGTGGTTCTATATACGCCAGACGTTCGAGCTGCCCGATGGAACCGTGGCGGCCACTGCACTGGTCAGGGGCCTGTTCCGCGCCAGGGGGCGCAGCATCCCGCCGGTTGAGGCACTGCAGGCCCTGCCGGGAGGAGGACCTTCTCCCTCCCCTCCACTGCCGCCTGAAGCTGCCTTGCTGGATATGGAGAAAACTGTATGAACAGCCTGGGCATCACCAGTGATCTTTTTTTCAGAAAGGCCGGTCTGGACCGTGACACTGTCCAGGCCACTATCCGCGATGCGGTCCACGGTGCGGACGACGGGGAGCTGTATCTGGAGTACAACCAGTCGGATTTCCTGTCCTGGGACGATGGCCGGCTGAGAAGCGCCAGTTTTGACACCACGCAGGGGTTTGGTCTGCGCTCGGTATCGGGCGAGGCCACGGGTTATGCTCACTCGGGCACCCTGAACCATGACTCCCTGCGCCGGGCATCGCAGACGGTGAAGGCTGTCCGTACCACAGGACGGGGGGCTGTTGTGGCGGACCCGCCGGTAGGGACCAACCGTCTTCTTTACATGCCCGACAATCCGCTGGAGAGTGTGGATTTCGAGACAAAGGTCAAACTTCTGGCCGCCATGGATGCGTACGCCCGGGCGAAGGATCCCCGGGTGGTCCAGGTGCGGGCCTCCGTCGCGGCCCAGTGGAAGGCTGTGCGTATCATCCGCGCCGACGGGCACGAGGCGGCGGATGTGCGTCCCCTGGTGCGCATGGATATTTCGGTGGAGGTCAGCGATGGCCAGCGTATGGAAACCGGTTTTCACGGTGGTGGGGGACGCTTTTCCCTGCAGGACAGCATGGACCCCGCACTCTGGCAGGGCTATGTGGACGAAGCCCTGCGCCAGGCGCTGGTCAATCTTGAATCCGTTCCCGCCCCTGCCGGCGAGATGCCTATTGTACTGGGTGCCGGATGGCCGGGGATCCTGCTGCACGAGGCTATCGGTCACGGGCTGGAAGGGGACTTTAACCGCAAGGGGACATCAGCCTTTGCCGGTCTGATGGGGCAGCGCGTGGCGGCTCCCGGCGTTACTGTGGTGGATGACGGTACGATCGAGAACAGGCGCGGCTCCCTGACCCTGGACGATGAGGGGACTCCCAGCCAGCGCACCGTGCTGATCGAGGACGGGATCCTGGTGGGCTTCCTCCAGGACCGCATGAATGCACGGCTGATGGGCGTGAAACCAACCGGCAATGGTCGCCGCCAGAACTTTGCTCACATGCCCCTGCCGCGTATGACCAACACCATCATGATGCCGGGTAAACACACGCCGGAAGAAATTATTGCTTCGGTCAGCCGCGGGCTTTATGCGGTCAGCTTCGGCGGCGGACAGGTGGATATCACCTCAGGCAGGTTTGTGTTCGAGGCGACCGAGGCTTACCTGATCGAGAACGGAAAGATCGGGCCCGCTGTGAAAGGGGCCACCATTATTGGAAACGGCCCCGATGCCCTGACGAAAGTGACCATGATCGGCAACGACCTGAAAATGGATCCGGGTATGGGGATCTGCCACAAGGGCGGGCAGACAGTTCCCGTGGGCGTCGGCCAGCCGACCCTGCGGATTGATGGTCTTACTGTTGGGGGTACGGGGGTTTGATTTACCTCTCCCTCAAGGGGAGAGGTAAATATTTACTTCCTCATCCACGCCCCGGCGGGGTTCATGACAAACTGGCCGGCAGGTGTACGGCTTACCAGTTCCTGGCCAGCAACAGCCTGGACCTTGGTGAGGGACGTACCGTTATTCGCAGCGATGCTTTCGTAGCGCTGGCGGCGCTGGGCGTTGATCTCCTCGACCATCTTTTTCACCTGGGCCGAGGCTGCAGGCGAGACAACTCCAACGAGGCCATCAGGGCGTTCCCCCACCATTCCGGCCACCTTTGCATCCTCCAGTGTGGACTGGGCAAAGGCAGGGACAGGAGAAACCGCCAGCAGGGCAGCGCACAGGGCAGCAGTAACAGCAAGATGACGGATCATGGCTCAGTTCCTTCCTGTAGCGGGGGGCAGACCAAAGAGGCCCGGATCATTTTTGATGACATTGTCCAGATCACGCTCGACCTTGACGCGGACTTCCTGTTCAATCTTCACATTCAGATTGATCTCGATGGGCTTGTCCGGTGCCTCGACCTTCACGGTCGGATTGCACGCAGCCATCAGGGTCAGGGCTGTCGCTGCAAGGGCGATACGGCACGCTGTTATTTTTTTCGGCAAGTGCATCATTCCTTGACCTGCTCCTCAAGAAGCTGTTTCTGGACCGCATCCGGAATTTTCCATGTTTCCAGGCTGCGGCGGACAATTGTATCAAGCGCCCCGCTGAGGGCAAGGTTCAGGGAGACCGGGTATCCGTTATAGAATTCCGGATTGGCTCCCCTGATTTTCAGGCCCACGGTCAGGGTCTGGCCCACCGTTCCGTCCAGAGTGGCCTGCAGGGATTCGTATCTGAAGTTCGTCAGGGCCTGCATCAGAATTCCTGTGCCGCTGCCGGCATCATCCTGGAGATACGACGGAGGTTCGGACGGGTTGTACCCGAGGGTACCGGACCCTTCCGCTTCCAGGACGCCATGGTCCAGGTGAATTATGTCACCCTCAAGGCGCAGGGGAATGCTGCCGGTCATGATCCCCGTGGCCGCCAGACCCTCCACATTCACAAGCTTCAGGATCTGCTCCAGCCGGATCTTTTCGGCTGATAAAGTGGTACTGACTTTCGGCGTACGGATATCGGTGCGGAAAGGTTTTACGGACAGTTTTCCGCCGGACCAGCCGGTGTGGAAATCATTCAGTGCGAACACACCTTTCGGCGAAAGACCAAACTGCAGACTGGCGTCCGTGAGGGGAACGCCGATGTTGATTTCCTTTGCGGTCAGCGTCTGTTTCTCGGGGATGGAGAAGGGGGCCAGGGAGGAAATGTTCACGGTGCCATTCAGGCCGGAGACGGTGTACGTGTCCCGCTGGAGGCCGCCGTCCTTGATATTCACTGAACCCTTTCCGCTGAAGCCATCCCCGGTCCAGCGCAAGTCAGCCTTTGCTCCGAATGTCCCTGTGATCTTGTCCAGATGGCCGGAAAGCCAGGGAGACAGGGCGGGGAGGGACGCGAATTCCGACAGTGTCGCAGGAATCAGGGTCACAGAGGCCTTGCCCTGGCCTGCTTTCATGTCATGGGAGCCTTCAGCCTCCACAATCAGGCTGCCCATGGCCACGTCGGCCTTGCTGAGGAATTTCAGGGCTTCTGACGGATTCCCGGTCACAGTGGCGTTGATTTTTGCCGGCACCAGAAACGGGGGATCAGAGGTGTTTTCCACTGTTCCTGCAGCCAGTTCCGCTGTCAGCGGAACTGGCTCGGCCGGGACATAGCGGGCCTTGATGGAAAGATCCCGGGCTGTTACCGGGATTTTCTCGCCGGTCACGGACTGTATAGAGGCTTCCAGGGCAGCCTGCAGACCTGCCTGTCCGGACAGGGTTGCGTGAACTGTTCCAGCCAGGTTCCGGGCAGCCATGCCTGGCAGCTCAGCCCGGTCCTGGGTGAAGGCAATATTGCCTTCCATATTTCCGGCTTTCCGGCCCTTTCCTTCAAGGGTCAGGGCCGTTTCCCCCAAAGGATGGACCAGCTTTCCTGTACCCGTAACCTTCAGTGCCCCCTGCTCATCCCGTGTGATAACAGCATCGGCAGTCATGGTCATGGGGCCAAAGGTACTGTCCACAATAATGACGGCATTTTTCAGGGCCAGTTCTGAAAAGGGCAGGGCGGGAATGACAAGGGGACCAGCATCGTCCTGCTCCCTTTCCGGCAGGGCAAGGCCGGCCACCGAGAGTTTCCCCTGGCTGTCCACAGAGATCTTCAGGGCCAGGTCATGAACCGTGATCGTCCTGGCTTTCATCTGGAGCAGACTGGCCAGCGGATAATGGATATCCACACGGGGAAAAACCTGACCCGCATCGGGATCAAGGAAGATGCTCAGGTCGGCCCTCGATAATCCCAGGGATGTAACCTCGACCCGGGCTTTGGGAAAGCCGGCCTGTTGCAGGGCCACTGTCAGCCGGTCTGCCAGAAAGGGAGGAAGAAATCGCGGGATCAGCAGATAACAGCCCCCTGCCACCAGCAGGAGGAACACAAAGACCCACAGCCACCGGCGTCGCTTCTTTGAGGCCATCCTGCAGGTTACCGTGCTGGTTTCTTTTGCGCGAAGGTGTTGCAGCCTTCTGCCGTGCGGCATGCTGCATGACGGGTCAGGGAATTGCCGGACAGGCAGGTTTTGAACGCCAGGGCGGTGTCAGGAGGAATGGGCGTATCCGACATCTGGCAGTTCTGGGTACCGGCTGTATGGCTACAGAGGATGACGTGACGGGGGCCGGAGCAACTGTGGGTCAGAGTAATGTTTGTGCATCCGGACTCTCCGGCAACCGGTTTCTGTCCCACAGCCTTTGTGCAGGCCTCATACCGCAGGGGCTGCGAATCGGCTGCAGACAGCGGGCGTGAGGCCAGAAAAAGAATTCCCGCAGCCAGCAGGATTGCAATGACAACAAGAAGCAAGCGATGCCGGAATGTCATCCTGATCTCCTTCTGTGTGTCGGAACAGTCCTATTTCGCAGACCCCAGAATCATCATCATCTGCCGGCCTTCCAGCTTCGGCATCTGTTCGACCTTCGACAGGGGGGCCAGTTCATCCTTTACCCGCATGAGCATTTTCAGGCCCAGTTCCTGGTGGTCCATCTCGCGTCCGCGGAACTTGATGGTGAACTTGATCTTGTGTCCTTCCTCAAGAAAGCCGCGGGAGCTTTTCAGTTTGACCTGGAGGTCGTGTTCATCCGTGGTCGGGCGCAGCTTGATCTCTTTCAGTTCTACAACCTTCTGGTTCCGGCGGGCCTCGGCAGCCTTTTTCTGGGCCTCATAGCGGAACTTGCCGTAATCCAGGATCTTGCACACTGGCGGATCGGCGTTCGGTGATATTTCGACCAGATCCAGGCCGGCTTCTTCCGCAGCAATCAGGGCTTCACGGATGCCGACAACACCGATCATTTCGCCATCGGCGCCAACCAGACGGACAGAGCGAGCGTTGATCTCGCGGTTCACACGGGGCCCGTCGTTGCGGGCCGGCGGTGTGGGGGATGACAGACGGACGATGGAACCTTCTCCTTGTTTTCAGTGGTGCCAGCCTTTGCAGCTGGTATTCACAAGGATAAATCCTGTTTTTCGGGTCACATGTCAAGCGGCAATGACAGAACATGGCCATCCGTGGTATCTGCGAGGGGGCTGATATTTTCCATTTTCTGTTCGGCGGAACTGCATGTCCACCATTGATCTTCATGTTCTCGAGCTTCTGTGTTCCAGGATCTGCCACGACCTGATTGGTCCTGTCAGTGCTGTGGGCAATGGCATCGAGCTGATGGAGGAGGAGGGAGAGGACATGGCAGGGGATGCCATAGCCCTGATCGCCCACAGCGCGCAGCAGGCCTCGCGGAAACTGGCCATGTTCCGGCTGGCCTACGGGACGGGTGGCAACAGCAGTTCGGTTCCCCTGGACCAGCTGGCCCCCGTGGCCTCTGGTTTTTTCGAAGGAGGGAAAACGCAGCTGTCCTGGTTTGAAGGGGGCCTGTCCTCCCTGGATGCCAGAGGAGCTGTAAGGCTTCTGGCCTGCATGCTTCTTTTGGCGGAGGAGGTCCTGGTCTATGGCGGAACTGTCACCCTTTCAGAGACCGGTGAAGGTTTTTCTGTTCTGATGGAGGGGCGCGCCGCCGGTCTGAAGTCTGAAACCCGCGCGGCCCTGGAGGGGCAGGCTGATCCATCAGCCCTGACTCCCCGCACAGCCCATGCCTTTGTCACGGGCCGCTTTCTGGAAGATGCGGGATGGGCTCTGACCCTGCACACCAGCCAGGAAGACCGCCTTGAGATGCTTATTCAGGCTGCTGCACCAGGGCCGGATTGAGGCGGCGGTAACTGAGGGCTTCGGCCACATGGCGGCTGTTGACGCCGCTTTCACCTTCCAGATCTGCCAGTGTGCGGGCCACGCGCAGGACACGGTGATACCCCCTGGCTGACAGGCGCATGCGGTCCGCGGCTCTGGACAGAAGATCCCGGCCGGCCTGGTCAGACGCTGCGATGCGTTCCAGAACGTCTCCGTCCGCTTCTGCGTTGGTTCTGATGGTTACGCCCATGGCCTGAAAGCGCTCTTCCTGGATAGTACGGGCTGCAGCGACGCGGGCTGCTACCTGGGCGGATCCTTCAGCGGCTGGCGGGAGGGCCAGGTCGGCAGGACTGACTGCAGGAACATCCACATGAAGGTCAATGCGGTCAAACATGGGGCCGGAAATGCGCGACTGATAGTCTGTGCCGCATTTCGGGGCACGGCCACACGCCAGGGCCGGATCACCCATATAGCCACAGCGGCAGGGGTTCATGGCGGCCACCAGCTGGACCCGGGCGGGATAACTGACGTGATGGTTGGCGCGGGCCACAGTGGCCCGGGCGGTCTCCAGCGGCTGACGCAGGGCTTCCAGCGCCGGGCGGCTGAACTCAGGCAGTTCGTCCAGAAACAGCACGCCGTGGTGTGCCAGGCTGATCTCTCCCGGCTTTGCGCGGATCCCGCCGCCCACCAGCGCAGCCTGGGATGCAGAATGGTGCGGATCGCGGAAGGGCCTGCGCCGCAGCAGACGTCCGCCTTCCAGAAGACCAGACACGCTGTGGATCATGGAAACCTCCAGCGCCTCGGCCGGGGACAGGGGCGGCAGGATCCCCGGCAGACGGGAAGCCAGCATGGATTTGCCCGATCCGGGCGGTCCGGTCATCAGCAGGTTATGGGCGCCGGCGGCGGCAATCTCCAGCGCCCGTTTGGCGCTTTCCTGTCCCTTGATGTCCCGCAGGTCGGGAATGGCGCCGCCATCTTCGGCAATCCTGGGAACAGGTGGAGTCAGGACCTGGGTGCCCTTGAAGTGGTTGATCAGGGCCAGCAGGGTGGAGGGGGCCAGGATCTCCACATTACCGGCCCACGCAGCCTCGCCGCCACTGGCGGCCGGACAGATCAGTCCCATCCCGAGGGCCGAGGCATGCACGGCGGCGGGCAGGGCGCCGGCCACTGGCGTCAGTGTGCCGTCCAGTGCCAGTTCCCCCAGTGCCACATAGCGGCCCATTTCCTCGTCCGGCAGTACGCCCATGGACACCAGCAGGGCCAGCGCGATGGGCAGGTCAAAATGCGACCCTTCCTTCAGCACGTCGGCGGGGGCCATGTTGACGGTGATCCTTTTGGGCGGCATGGACAGGCCCAAGGCATACAGGGCGGCCCGGACCCGCTCGCGGCTTTCGCCTACAGCCTTGTCAGGAAGGCCCACGAGCATGAAGTTCATGGCGCCGCCCGACATCTGGACCTGTACGTCCACATCCAGGGTCTCAATGCCCTGAAAGGCAACAGTTCTGACCCGTGATGCCATGGATTTCCTGCCAGTCATACAGCTTATTCGGATCCAAATCTAATGCTGTTCATGCGCTGTGTCATCGGGAATGTTGTGAACTTTCCACGGGCGTCCGGAAAATGGAACAGCTGACACGCCAGGTCCGTGTCTGCTAGACAGGCTGAAAACCGGGAGAGAAAAAGTGACCACGGTACAGTACGACAACACCCTGCAGGATACCCTGCGCTTCATGCTGCATTTCAACAGGAAGGCCCTGTCCCTGTGGCGGGGGGTCAGGATAACCCTGTTCTTCCTGGTGTTCTGCTACCTGGCAATGCTGTTGCTGATTGTGCTCAGACTGGATTTCAGGGTTTTTGATCCAGTCTACACTGTATGGCAGGATTCCCTGTATGCAGCCCTGTATACAGGCTGGATATGGTTTTCTTATATTTTCAGGGGGGCCGGCCGGATTTTCCTGGACGCATGGTATATATGGCTTCCATTCTGTGTCTTTTTTCTTCTGTCGCCTTTTCTGAACAGGTTCATATACGTGCGCCGGGTCAAAGCCCTTTTTGCAAAGGGTAAAAACCGGTCCATATTCGGACCGTGGACCATAACCATCAGCCCGGAGCATGTTCTGGTTGAGACCCCCTGGATCCGGACCACCGTGGCATGGCCGGCTATTGAAAAGGTCGAGCGCGTCAGGGACGATATTTACATCTACATTACGACAGCCAGCGCGTGGTCGGTTCCGCGCAGGGCGTTCGACAGTGAGGCGACATTCCAGGCTTTTTATAACGAGTGCCGGAAGTATGTGGAAGCAGGAGAAAAAGCTGCATGTTCGCCCGGTTGAAAGGCATTATTGACAGCATTGATCTGGACCGTCTGGTTCTGGACGTGAATGGTGTGGGCTATCTGGTGCTGTGCTCGGGCCGCACCCTGCGACAGGCGGGGCGGGAGGGCGAGGCGCTGGCCCTGCACATCGAAACCCACGTGCGCGAAGACGCCATTATCCTTTACGGCTTTGCCGATGTGGACGAGCGTGACTGGTTCCGCCTGCTGACCACCGTTCAGGGCGTCGGGCCCAAGGTGGGCCTGGCGCTGCTGACAGCCCTGCCGCCGGACCAGCTGGGCCAGGTCATTGCCGCCCAGGATGCTAAGACGCTCACCCAGGCGGATGGTGTAGGACCCAAGCTGGCCAACCGCATCATCAGCGAGCTGAAGGACAAGGTGGCGGGACTTGTGTTTGCGGCTCCGGCCACCGGCAAGGGCAAGGCTGGATCCGCTGCTGCCCCTCCTTCTGCCGGTGCGGCGGGAGAAGCCGTGTCCGCTCTGGTCAACCTGGGCTACAAGCGGACCGAGGCTTTTGTCGCAGTGTCTGCCGCCATGGGCCGGCTGGGTTCTGACGCCGCTGTACAGACCCTGATCCGTGAAGGCCTGAAGGAGCTGGGCAAGGTATGAGCGTAGAGGAAGCCCGCGAGGTTACCGCCGGAAAGCGGGAAGGGGACGAGGCAGAGGCCTCGATCCGGCCCCTGTCCCTGGATGATTTCACGGGCCAGAAGCAGGTGCGGGAAAACCTGAAAGTCTTTATCGCGGCGGCGAAGGCGCGGGGCGAGGCTCTGGATCACGTGCTTCTCCACGGTCCGCCGGGGCTTGGCAAAACCACACTGGCCCAGATCATCAGCCGTGAGATGGGCGCGGGGTTTCGCGCCACGTCCGGCCCCGTCATTGCCCGGGCCGGCGATCTGGCGGCGCTGCTGACCAACCTGCAGCCCCACGACGTCCTGTTCATTGACGAGATCCATCGCCTCAGCCCGGCGGTGGAGGAAATCCTCTACCCCGCCATGGAAGACCATCACCTGGACCTGATCATCGGTGAGGGGCCGGCGGCGCGGTCAGTGCGAATCGATTTGCCGCCCTTTACCCTGGTGGGCGCCACGACACGCTCGGGCCTCATTACCCGGCCCTTGCGCGAGCGGTTCGGCATTCCCCTGCGCCTGCAGTTCTATGAGCCGGAGGAGCTGGAGCAGATCATCCGCCGGGCCGCTGGCGTCCTGTCCATGACTATCACACCCGATGGCGCAGGAGAGATTGCGCGACGCTCCCGCGGCACGCCGCGTGTGGCCGGCCGCCTGATGCGCCGCGTGCGGGATTTTGCCGCGGTGGCCGGAAAGGGTGTTGTGGATGCTGCCGTGGCCGACGCAGCCCTGACGCGGCTGGAGGTGGACCGCCAGGGCTTTGACGCCATGGACCGCCGCTTTCTGGGCTGCATTGCCAGCAACTATGGCGGTGGGCCCGTCGGTGTAGAGACCCTGGGTGCGGCGCTGGGCGAACAGCGGGACGTGCTGGAGGAAGTGATCGAGCCCTACCTGATCCAGCAGGGGATGCTGCAGCGTACGCCCCGCGGTCGTATGCTCACCGACGCCGGGTATCGCTATCTGGACCTTACGCCGCCAGCTTCCGCCCAACGGCAGATGGAGATGCCGGGCGACGCCTTTTCTGGGGATGTGCTGGAGATTTTTCCTGCTGACGGGGATTTCTAGCACGGGCTGGAGCAGGCGGTTCAGCGGGTGTGAAGATGGCAACCAGGCCCAGACTTCCTGTGCCAACATACTCCATACTTTCAATACGATATCCGCTCTCGCGGGCTATTCTTCTGAGGTCTGCCGGAGAATAGGCTTTGGACCGTCCCCATGCTTTCGAACAGATTACGTTTGGATGCCCGTGCTCAACCGAGCACCGGATCCCCAGCTTTTTGTAATATTTCTTCCTGATCTTCATTCTTTTCTTTCCTGCGGCCACTACGCTTACAAAAACTTTTCCGGAAACAACCTGTCTTAATCCCCGCAGGACCTTTCTTTCCTTGCCCGGCATATTTCCCAGTGTGTTCCAGGCCAGAACAGCATTGTCAAAGGATTTCGGTCTGAATGCCGAAGTCAGTTTTGTTGCATCAAGCTGTCTGAATTTCGCCTCTTTTGGATCAAGTTTCAGGGCAAGGCATGTCAAAATCATTTCACGGTCGTAATCGATGCCTTCATATCCATGGACGCACATGGACATATCCTGTGCAAGTCGTCCTTCCCCGCATCCAACATCCAGGAGTTTCTTGCTTCTTTTTCGCTCAAGGAATTTTGCCAGAAGCCTTTTTTCTGCGGTAAGGTATGAAATATATTCACGAGGGTACAACAAAACCTGAAGGGCAAAACTTTTCAGGGAAGCCATGGTTTGATTCCTTATACAATCGACGGTTGCATATCTCCCTGTGTTTTTTGGCCCGGGGAAATACTTTCATCAAGGGTTTCTTTTGGCATAATCGCACTTTTGAAACCGGACGCCGGATCCGCTATGGTATTCCGGGTTTCAGAAACTGTCGGGGAATGACATGAGAAAGTATCTGCTGTTTCCGCTTCTGTGCGCTGTGCTGCTGCTGTCTGCGCCTGCCAGGGCCGATGTGAACCTGTTCCAGAAGGCTGAAGTGTTCCGGACTGTGGAGTCGGGAGACCTGAAAGGACTGGAGGCTGCCCTTGTACGGGGTGAGGATCCCAACATGGCCGATGGGAAGGGGCGCACTCCCCTGATCTTTGCCATTGCATCCCGCAACCTGGACATGCTGCAGGTCCTGCTGAAGCACAGGGCCAATCCCCGCAAGGCAGACAAGGCCGGCAATACTCCCATGCACTGGGCTGCGGAAGGCGGTGATCCCCAGATTGTCCAGATTCTTCTGGACAACAAGGTGACCCCGGATCCCGAAAACAGGGAAGGGATGACTCCGCTGCTTGTTGCCGCGAAGCAGGGGCATGCGGCGGTGGTGGAAAAGCTTCTGTCCGCCGGGGCTGATCCGGCACACTCGGACTTTACAGGTCGGGACGCGCTGTCCTGGGCGGAAGATTCCCGCAACGCCCAGGTCCGGGTGATCCTGCAGGCGAAGGCAGGGAAGTAGGCTGCTGCCACCTATGGAAAAATTATATGATCTGTATCTGACATCCACATTCAGGAATCCCTGGAATGTGTGGTTCAATCCTGTTCTGGGAGAGGCGCTGGAAAAAACCGGCCTTTGCTGCTACCTGCCGCACCGGGATACAAACCAGAAGGGAACAGCCGGGGAAATCTTTGGACAGGATCTGGCAGGAATCCGGTCCAGCCGGACCATTCTTGCCCTGGCGGAGAATGAAAGCCCCAACTGGGGCGCCGAGGTTGGCTATGCCTGGGCATTGGGGATTCCTGTTATCGGACTGGCCCGCCAGGATCATGCCCTTCCCCTGATCCTTGCCGGAATGATTCCGCACGTGCTGCGGGTCCAGAATCTTGACGCCATTGATTCGTATCTCGACAGCCTGCATGGGATGATCGCGAAAAACCTGCAGTCTGAAAAACAGGATTCGTGCTGTTGACAGAGTCCGGGAATCTCTTTAAGAGAGCGCTTCCGTTTGTGCCCAGGTGGCGGAATTGGTAGACGCGCTGGTTTCAGGTACCAGTGGTAGAGATACCGTGGAGGTTCGAGTCCTCTCTTGGGCACCATCAGACCTCTACCCTGACGGGAAACGGATGCCCGGCAGGGGTTTTCTGGTCACAGGGAGGGGTCCTTGACTGTTACACTTTATACCGGGGATCTGCCCGCCGGCCTTGATCTGGGTCCGGCAGTCGCCGTGGACACGGAAACCATGGGGCTTAATCCGGGCCGTGACCGGCTGTGTCTGGTCCAGCTGTCCTCCGGTGACGGGAACGCCCACCTGGTCCGGTTTCCGAAGGGACAGTACGAGGCGCCCAATCTGAAGCGGCTTCTGGCTGATCCGGCCGTCACAAAAATCTTTCATTTTGCCCGTTTTGATACAGCCATCCTGAAAGCATGGCTGGGTGTTGACTGCGCCCCCCTATACTGCACCAAGATTGCCTCGCGTCTGGTGCGAACCTTCACCGACCGCCACGGTCTGAAGGAACTGTGCAAGGATCTTCTGGGAACTGAAATCTCGAAACAGCAGCAGTCCTCGGACTGGGGTGCGGACAAGCTGACCGCCGAACAGCTGGCCTATGCGGCTGCGGATGTCCTGCATCTGCACCAGATCCGCGAACGGCTGGACATGATGCTGCAGCGGGAAAACCGGGTGGAGCTGGCCCAGGCCTGTTTCCGCTTCCTGCCGGTACGTGCCGCCCTCGATCTGCAGGGCTGGCCAGAAGTTGACATTTTTGCCCATTAAATTCACCGGACATGATTGCGCAGGGAAAACAGATGAGCGGGACAGTTGCGGTGAAAGAAAAACCAAAGGTTGAGCATACGGAAATTCTTTCTGCGGCCCGTCGCGTTCTGGGTCAGGAGGGGCAAGCGCTGGAGAAGCTGGCGGCCAGTCTGGGCGGCGAATTTGTCCGTGCAGTCCAGCTTGTGGAAGGTGTCAGGGGCCGTGTGATCCTGACCGGCATGGGCAAGAGCGGCCATGTGGCCCACAAGATTGCTGCCACCCTGGCATCAACAGGAACGCCGGCCTTTTTTGTCCATCCGGCCGAGGCCAGTCACGGCGATCTGGGGATGGTGACGGACCAGGATGCTGTTCTGGCTCTGTCATACTCGGGCAATACGGCGGAGCTTCAACCCGTTGTGGCCTATACGCGCCGGTTCCGAATTCCCCTGCTGGCCATGACGCGGCAGGCAAAATCTGCACTGGCCGAGCAGGCAGACGTCACCCTTCTGTTGCCGGATGTAGCCGAGGCCTGTCCGCTGGGGCTGGCGCCCACCACATCCACAGCCATGATGATGGCGCTGGGGGATGCCCTGGCTGTCACTCTTCTGGAGCGCCGGAATTTCACGGCCCATGATTTCCGCCAGTTCCATCCCGGTGGTTCCCTGGGCCAGCGGCTGGTGAAGGTCAGCAGCATCATGCATACAGGGGACAGCGTTCCCCTGGTATCCATGGACGCGCGGGTTTCAGATGTCATTCTGGTCATGACGTCCCGGGGCTTCGGGTGCACGGGCGTTCTGGCGGCTGATGGCTCCCTGGCGGGGATCATTACGGACGGCGACCTGCGCCGCCATATGGGACCGGCCCTGCTGGACCAGAAGGCGGGGGAGATCATGACCCGCTCTCCCCGCACCATTCACAGCAACGCGCTGGCGGAAGAGGCACTGGCCATGATGAACATGACGGAGCGTCCGTTCACGGCGCTCTTTGTGGTGGATGACGGGAGGCCCCTGGGGATCCTGCATATCCATGACTGTCTGCGGGCGGGGGTAATCTGACAGGGCAATGGTATGGGGCTGAAGAATTCTGTAATCGGGGAACCCAGCAGACTTTTCACTGAACAGGACGGAATGCACAGGAAACCTCCCCCTCTTTCAGCCATGCACATGCGGCGCCAGGAAACGCCCACAGGGCATTCTGCGCCGGCTGAGCCGGGGAAGATACCGCCGCGGCCCCATCCTGCGGGAGGTATTCCTGCGCGCAACAGGCCCCTGCCGGGTCCCCGCCCCCTGTTGCCCCATCATTTCAGAAAGGGATATACCCGCCTTGTCCGTCTGCTGAAGGTGATACTGCCTCTTGTTGCTGCCGGACTTCTGGTCATGCTGGTAGTCTGGCCGTTCCTGGAAGAAGGGGGAAAGGCTCCTGTTGCCGATGACGGTGGCGAACTCCAGATGCTCAAACCCCGGTATGTGGGAAGAGACAGTGAGAACAGGCCATTCTCCCTGTGGGCGGAAAGGGCCGTCCAGTCTGCCTCCGGAACAGATGTTGTTACCCTGGTTTCTCCGCAGGGGGAGCTGACAACCACTGATGGACATATGGTGACAATCAGTGCCCGTACAGGAGAATACAACCAGAAAACGCGCAATCTTCTTTTGGTGGATGATGTGCTCGTGTATCATGACGACGGCTATGAGCTGAAAACCAGCCGGGCTGTCATCGAGACCCAGACCATGAACGCCTGGGGAGAGGCTCCCGTCTCAGGACAGGGGCCTTTCGGAAGCATCCGGGCCAAGGGGTTCAGGATGACAGAGCGGGGGGGAAAACTGGTCCTGACAGGTCCGGGCCAGGTAACCCTGACCAGGATCGACTATTAGGAGGATACCATGGCCCGGAAGGCCTGGTTGCTTGTCCTGCTTGTTCTGGCTGCCCCGCTGGCCCCGGCGTGGGGGCAACAGGGCCTGTTGTCCGGAAC
Source organism: Pseudomonadota bacterium (assembly GCA_030775045.1). Lineage (NCBI taxonomy): Bacteria > Pseudomonadati > Pseudomonadota > Pseudomonadota bacterium. Next base: position 14,736 of record JALYJY010000006.1, read on the forward strand.
GGGCAGTACTGACGACAAGACTCCCGTGGAAGTCCAGGCCGACGAGGCTCTGGAATGGCACCGGGATGACAAGGTCTATATTGCAAAGGGCAATGCCAGCGCAAAACGCGGTGATATGACCTTGCTGGCCGATATTCTCACGGCCCATTACAGGGACGGGGCCAACGGTGGAACGCAGATCTGGAAGCTGACGGCCTCGGGGAATGTCAGGATCATTACTCCTACGCAAAAAGCTTTCGGGGATGAGGCGGTATATGACGTGGACCCGCAGGCCGCTGTTCTTACAGGGAAAAACCTGAAGCTGGAAACGCCCCAGGACACTGTAACAGCACAGGACAGCTTGGAATACTGGAGCCTGGACAAAAAGGCCGTGGCCAAAGGCAATGCCGTGGCCACCCGGGGCCAGAACCGGCTGAGGGGAGATGTGCTCGAGGCCCGGTTCCAGGAGAATGCCCAGGGAAATCTGGATCTGAAAACCATTGATGCTGTGGGGGATGTGACCATCGTGACGCCCAGTGATGTCCTGCGAGGCCAGAAGGGGACCTATAATGTTCTGGCTCAGACAGCTGTCATTGACGGCGATGTCAGGATTACGCGGGGGGATAACCAGCTGAATGGCGACAGGGCGGAGGTCAATCTGGCCACAGGAATCAGCCGCATGCTGTCGTCCGGTCCAACGCCCGGAAAGACGGGCGGGCGCGTCAAGGGTCTGTTTGTCCCTAACAAACCTCCGGACATAAAAACGCAGAACGGAACCCCGAAACAGCAGGGCAAAAAGCCCTCCCGGGGGAACTGACAGGACATCATGAACAACCGTATAACGCTCAAACCTTCTGCACCGCCACCCGGATCTGTTGTGGCTGAGCCTGCTTCCGGAACAGTCCTGTCGGTGCACAATGTTGGCAAAAGCTATAAGGGCAGACCTGTCCTGCGGGATGTCAGCCTGTCCATCCGCAAGGGCGAGATTGTGGGGCTTCTGGGCCCCAACGGCGCTGGAAAGACGACCTGTTTCTATATCATTACGGGTCTGATCAGGCCTGATACGGGGAATATCCGGCTGGGCGGAGTACAGATTACCTCCCTTCCCATGTACCGCCGGGCCCGCCTTGGTATCGGCTATCTTCCCCAGGAAGCCTCGGTTTTCCGGGGCCTGACCGTGGAGGACAATATCCGTGCGGTCCTGGAAGTGGCAGAGCCCGATACGGACAAGCGCGCGTCCATGCTGGAAACTCTTCTGGCCGAGTTCTCCATCACACACCTGCGGCGCACGCTTGCTATAGCCCTGTCGGGAGGAGAGCGCCGCCGTGTGGAGATTGCACGCGCCCTGGCCACGCGGCCTGCCTTTATCCTTCTGGATGAGCCCTTTGCAGGTATTGACCCCATCGCCATAAATGATATCCGCGAACTGGTGATCCATCTGCGTAACCGGGGAATCGGTGTTCTGATTACCGATCATAACGTCCGGGAAACCCTGGATCTGGTGGATCGGGCCTGTATTATCCATGAAGGAAGGGTTCTGCGCGAGGGAACAGCTGCCGAGATCGTGTCTGACAGGGACGTCAGGCGCGTTTACCTTGGAGAAAGTTTCAGTCTCTATAATAAAGAGAGCGAAGCAAGGGAAAAAGTGTTACAGGACTGAACTCCCGTCATCGGGGAGCCTTATCCATACAGGACCTTGTGCAGTTTTCGAGCAGATACAGGAAAGCCAGAGCCATGAACCTGACCATCAAGGGCAAGCAGATTGATGTGGGTGATGCCCTCAGAACCCATGTGACGGGACGTCTGACAGAAGTCATTGGCAAGTATTTCGAGAACCCTCTCGAGGGATCTGTCGTTTTTTCCCGTGACAGACACCACATGTTCCGGGCGGACATCCAGGTCCACATCGGCCGGGGCATTGTCCTGCAGAGCAGCAGCGAGGCCAGCGAGGCCCATCCGGCCTTTGACCTGTCCCTGGACAAGCTGTCCACGCGTCTGCGCCGGTACAAAAGCCGTCTGCGTGACCATCACAAACGTTCCGTTGCCAACGGCAGCACACTGGCCAGCCCTTACTATATCCTGCAGCCCGAGGCCGAAGATTCTCCGGAAGAAAACAGCAAATCCGCTGACAATCCTGTCATCGTGGCCGAGATGACCACCAGCATCGAGAACCTGACGGTGGGCGAGGCTGTGATGCGCATGGATCTGGCTGATACCCCGGCCTTGGTTTTCCGCAACCGGGCGCATGGAAAGCTGAATGTCATCTATCGCCGCAACGACGGGCATATTGGCTGGATCGATCCCCGGGAGATCTGATTCTGTGGAAAAGTCAGTACGGATATGATGCGCCGGTGTTCCAACATATTGTTTTTTCAGAAAAAACAGTATCGCGATTGCTTTCACCGGATCTTCGGGTAAAGTCTGTCCATCCTTGAGCAACCCTGAGGGAGAACCATGCCTCTTTCTGTCATGAAGATCCTGACCCAGCGGTCCATCATCCCGAACATGAAGGCCTCCGGGAAAAAGCAGATTCTCCAGGAAATGGCGGCCCGGGCCGGTGCTGTTACCGGCATTCATGAACGGGCCATCTTTGACGTTGTTTTCGAGCGCGAAAAGCTGAGCACCACGGGCATTGGCCATGGCGTCGCCATTCCCCACGGCCGCCTGTCCGGACTGGACAGGGTCTGTGGTTTTTTCGCCCGTCTGGATCGTCCTGTGGCTTTTGAGGCCATCGACGACCAGCCAGTGGATCTGGTGTTCATGCTTCTGGCGCCACCCGAGGCGGGAGCAGACCACCTGAAAGCCCTGGCGGCGGTGTCCCGTCTGCTGCGTGATACCCGCATGTGTGAAAAGCTGCGGGGCTGTGGATCTGCGGATGCCGTTCTGGCCCTTCTGGCCCAGGATGAGCTTGAGGCGACCCCGGCGGCTGCCTGAGATCATGACACGGTAACTCCGAACGGGATGAGGATATCCCTGCCGTTCTGCCTGACCTGAAGAAACAGCTTCAGAAACCCGCTGCGTTCCGGGGTCAGGTGGAACTGCAGCCCGGGACTGCTGGCGCCCTGTTCCAGAGGATGGATGTGGGCCATGGTGGCAAAGTCATCATAAAAACCGGCGATGTGGGCGCGTGCGCCCATCACTGGCTCCAGATCTGTAATGGGTTGGTTTGATGCATCAGTAGTGATGCGGAATGTTCCCATAACAGGGATGCCTGCTTTCAATGGTCCATCAAAAGACAGGGTGGCTTTCAGGCCTTCTGCCTGTCCCTGCAGCGAAACTGTCTTGTCCGCGCAGGATCCTGAACACGGATTTTGGCCTTTCAGAAGCGCTGAGGGGAATTGGCGCTGTTGCCCCACGGGGGTGATATCAGCCCATATCCTGTAGGATCTGTCTGCGGATGGAGTAAACGAAGTGATATATGTACCCAGCAGAGGGCCCGGCTCCGGATGAAGGTGGTGATAGTCTGCCAGGGTTTCATCCACCACCAGGAAATGGACTTTCTCCGTATGAACCTCCTCCAGCCTCTCCGGAGTGAGAAGGGAGCCATCACCGCCAGCAAGCTGGGCAAACAGGGGATTGGCCTGTTCCGGATCCAGGGTTTTCAGGATGACTTCAAGCCGGGCCGGGGCATCCGGAGGTGCAGAATTATGGCCTGCATGGCCGCTGTTATCCGCAAGACCTTGAACCGGTATCAGGGTGGCCAGGATCAGGGATATGAGGATTTTGAGCATGGTATTCACCCCTGCATCCAGAAAGAACCAGATCGTGGTTTTCCTCAACCAGCCTTGCAAAAGGCAGGAAGAGCGGAGAGGGGAGGCTGTCCGGACTGAACCAGCGCCATTCAGAAATTTTCTCCGGTTCCGGGTTTGTAGCCTTCTGCCCTGGGGGGAGAAGGGCTTTCATATAAACTGTTACGTAGTGTTTCCCTGTGTCCGGGAACACCACATTGGTCAGTGAGAGAAAAGTCGGGCCGGCAATCACCAGGCCTGTTTCTTCCAGTGTTTCCCGGATGGCGCAGTCCTCAAAGCTTTCCCCGTACTCCAGATGGCCGCCGGGTATTCCCCAGGCGCCAAAGCCATGGGGGCTGGTCCGTTGACCCAGAAGGACATAGCCATCCGGATTGATGATCACAACGCCCAGCCCGACGCGCGGCCCCTCATTATGCGACAAGGGACTGAAAGAACTGGATAATGTCATGACGGAAAACCCAGAGATAACGCACACCCACAAAGAGCAGGATCAGGAAAAGCAGGGAAGCCAGCCTGGGAGTGCGGAGCACCAGAAAGGGCACGAGGCGGATCAGCACGCCAATAAAGAAAATGGCCAGGACAATGATAACGGTTGGCAGCAGTGAAAACATGGCAGCCTCCCGGTTCAGGTGCCCATGAAAAGCGCCGGCACAGCCCAGGGAGACACGGGCCATAGCATCAGGAAGGACGGGTAATAGAAGATCTTTCGCCGCAGGTCTGCTTCCGTTACAGGCTTTCCGTCCTCGAAAGTCAGCTGCGGAGAGAAACTGTGGGTCCAAGGGGTGCTCCAGGGCGCCTCTCCCAGGGGCGTTTCCAGATAGAGGTTGTACTGTTCAGCAAAGTCGGGGCTGGAGACGTCTGTCCGGGCGATGGTATAGCGGGTTCCGGCCGGCACTTTTTCGGCCGCTGCAACGACCTGCAGGCCTGCGGGATCCCCATAGTGACTGCAGGCGCCATCGGGGGCCAGTTTCTGAAGGGTCGTCCGGGGCCCTGACTGCGGGGAATCCTTTTGCTCCAGTTTGTACAGGCAGGCCTCCCCGGCCGTCATAACGGTCTTCCCGTTGGCGGGGAAGTACACGGAACTGCCAGATATTTTCAGAAAATACAGGGGAAGGAAAACCGCCAGGAACAGGATCAGGGTTATCATTCCGTAAGGCTTGCCCCATTTCCGGGCCATCCAGATCAGGGCGATTATGAAGGGAATGGCGCACAGAAAGCCGGACCATCCCAGGTTCACCACTCCTGCGTACGAAAACAGGGCGGCAACTGCAAAGAGGACAGGACGGCGCAAGTGGGAAAGGATGCTCTGGGTCATGGCTGCAGACTAGCCGTATGCAGGGCCGGCAGCAAGATCCGGCGCTGCTGCAACAGCGAATTTATATATTGATGCAACAGTTTCCGGCCTTTATAAATCGGGGCAATCAGTTTGCACTGTAATGGTTTATGGACGCGAAAAGTATCAGAAACCTGTCCCGCCGGTCTGTCACTCCCAGGGTTGTTGCCCTTGGGGCAGTACTTTTGTTTGCTCCTGCCCACAGAATACAGGGATGGCCAGAGACCGGAATGGCAGTTTCCATGCAGAAAGCCCATGGAACGCCGGTCTGGTCTGAATACCCGCCCCTGAGGCCACCGGCGGAAACGGAACAGGTCCGGCCGGATCCGCAGGGTGGTCAGGATATTTCCGGTGCGGCGGCTGCAAGGGCGCAGATGGACACTTGGCTGGCCTTGGGAAGACTGGGACAGGCCATGGAAGAGTATGAGTGGTCGGTGGCTGATTACGCGTCCTGGGTGCAGGACTCTGACAACCGGCCCTTCAATCCCCGTAGTCCTGATGCGTATACCTTTGAAAATATAGCCAGACTGCGCGGGGATATGCTTCAGCAGCTGGCGGAGGCCGAAACCCTTCTGGAACGGGCTGAAGAGCAGTGCCATGGCAATCTGGATCTGCCTCCGGAAATACAGGATCTGTGCAGTGCACGGCTGAAGCAGGCGGCAGATGATATTCAGGATGGAAAGATTGACCAGTACATGAGGCTGTTTATTGCAGCGGGCGAGAGCCTCAACGGTCCGGATCGTGAAGGGCAGACCATGGAGGCTTGCAGGATCATGGAAAGCTATTACCTGCAAGCCATGAGCCTGACGAGGCGCTACGAAAGGGATTGTGGCGACGGCCTTCTGGGACCGGAGTGTAAAGACACCACGACAGGTCGGGATGACAGCTATGATACCGAAGAGGCTGGCCCTGTACTGGGACAGTGCCAGCTCCGCCTGCATCCAGAATACTTACCCTGTAAAAACGGCGTCATGCTGAACAAACGCCAAGGGGCTTCCGAAGGGATCCCGGGTATAGGAAATGTACTCTCCCCACGGCATCCTTTCAGGTTTTGAAATCTGTCCCAGAACAGAAGCAGCGTGGGCGGTGAAAGTGTCCAGATCCTCTACCGCAAAATAGATTTCTTCCGGATTGGGTCTGAAAGGTTTGTCGTCGCCATCGGCCACCGGGTCGTAACAGGCCAGGATCACTGAGCCGCAGTCGAAATAATGCCGCCCCGGTGACACCCGCCGCCCGGGCTGTTTAAAAAGCCGGCCGTAGATATCTGCTGCCTGTTCAATATTGCTGACGGGAAGGATAACGCGGTAGAGGGCGGGGGTCATGGGGTGCCTTCCTCAGGGGGAGGCGTGTAAAGAGCTTGCACGGCATTTTTCAGGAAGCATAAATCCCGCGGGACAATATAATCTTTTCCTTCCTTGTTCGTGGGGCTGCAATTTTCAAGCAGGCAGATTGCCTCTTTTATGGGAACCCATATGACAGAAAAATTTTCAGCCAGTTCGTCATCGCAGAAATCCGGTTGACCTTTTTCTCCTGCCACATGCGCCAGACAGCAATAGGAAATCTGGCGCAATTCAGACATTTTACGATATTCTTCGATGAGGCCCAGCTTATTGTCTATCTCTATGTGGCAGCCGGTTTCTTCCAGGCATTCCCTTTTCAGGGCTGAATGGATGCCTTCCCCGTCATCAATCCCGCCGCCGGGCAGCTTGTAGTAATTGTATTTTCCAACCTTCAGTAGGGCAATATTACCCTGGGCATCTGTCACAACCCCTCTGGCTGCGAAGCGCGTTTTGTATGAAGCCACCTTTTCTGTAGAAGCCTGTTCCGGATTGAGGAGAAGAAATTGTTTCATGTCATTCTCCCTTTACCTCTCCCCTTGGGGGAGAGGTCGTCACGCCGAAACGCAGTGGAGGCGGACGGGTGAGGGGTACATCAATCATCTCCCATCTTCAGTGCCGCGAGGAAGGCGGACTGGGGGATTTCGACCTGGCCGAATTGGCGCATTCTTTTCTTCCCCTCTTTCTGCTTGTCGAGGAGTTTGCGCTTGCGGGTGATATCGCCGCCGTAGCATTTGGCCAGCACGTCTTTCCTTAACGCCGAGATATCCTCACGCGCGATGACCTTGCTGCCGATGGCGGCCTGGATGGCGATCTTGAACATCTGCCGCGGGATGAGTTCTTTCAGGCGTTCGCACAGGCCGCGGCCGCGGCGTTCGGCCTGGCTGCGGTGCACGATGGTGGAGAGGGCGTCCACCGGCTCGGCGTTCACCAGGATGCTCATTTTCACCAGCTCGCCTTCCTGGTACCCGTCCATCTGGTAGTCAAAGCTTGCGTAACCGCGGCTGATGGACTTCAGGCGGTCGTAGAAATCGAACACCACTTCGTTCAGGGGCAGGCGATAGACCAGCATGGCCCGCTTGCCGGCGTAGGTCAGGTTTTCCTGCACGCCGCGCCGTTCGGTGCACAGCTGCAACAGGGATCCCAGATATTCGTCCGGGCACAGGATGGTGGCCTTGATCCAGGGCTCCTCGATGTGAGCGATCTTCACCGCATCGGGCATGTCGGCGGGGTTGTGCAGCTCCACCATGCTGCCATCGATCAGATGGATATGATAGCTGACGGACGGCGCGGTGGCGATCAGGTCCAGATCGAATTCGCGCTCCAGCCTCTCCTGGATGATCTCCATGTGCAGAAGGCCGAGGAAGCCGCAGCGAAAGCCAAAGCCCAGTGCGGCGGACGTTTCCGGCTCGAAATGGAAACTGGCGTCATTCAGCGCCAGTTTGCCCAAGCTGTCGCGCAGCTTTTCAAACTCGCTGGCATCCACGGGAAACAGCGAGCAGAATACCACCGGGACCGAAGGCTTGAAGCCGGGCAGGGGGGATGCCGCCTGACGTTTTTCATCGGTGATGGTATCCCCGATCTTTGTTTCCGTAATCGTCTTGATGCTGGCGGTGATGAAGCCTACCTCGCCCGGTCCCAGCCGGCCGGTATTCACATGTTTTGGCGTGAAGACACCGACCCGGTCCACATCGTGGGTGGCGCCGGCAGCCATCATGCGGATTTTCTGGTTTACCCTGATCTCGCCGTCCACCACGCGCACCAGGATCACCACGCCCAGATAGGGGTCATACCAGCTGTCGATCAGCATGGCTTTCAGCGGTGCGCTGGCGTCGCCCTTTGGCGGCGGCAGGCGCGTGACAATGGCTTCCAGAACGTCGGGAATACCAAGGCCCGTCTTGGCGGAAATCAGCACAGCGTCAGAGGCATCCAGACCGATCACATCCTCGATCTGTTCCTTGACCCGGTCCGGCTCGGCCGCGGGCAGGTCAATCTTGTTGAGGACCGGGACGATTTCATGCTTTGCGTCGATGGCCTGGTACACGTTGGCCAGGGTTTGCGCCTCGACCCCTTGTGAGGCATCCACCACCAGGAGAGAGCCTTCGCACGCGGCCAGGGACCGGCTGACCTCATACGCGAAGTCCACATGGCCAGGCGTATCCATCAGGTTCAGCTGGTACGTCTTGCCGTCTTTGGCCCTGTAAGCCAGGCGCACGGTCTGGGCCTTGATGGTGATGCCCCGCTCGCGCTCGATGTCCATGTTGTCGAGCATCTGCTCCTTCATGTCGCGCTGTTCCACAGCACCGCAGGCCTGGATCAGCCGGTCGGCCAGGGTGGACTTCCCGTGGTCGATGTGGGCGATGATGGAAAAATTGCGGATGAGGGAGATGTCAGTCATGGCGAGCCCGGAATCCTTTGTATTTGCGGCTGAACATAGGGATTTCCCTGAACAAAGGCAACGGAAAGAGGGAGGACAGGCCCGGGAGATGATGTCCAGATGTCAGTACGCCTGTGACATCTACTTCCCGCGCCAGCATTGGGTTTCAGGCCTTGATGTCCGGAATTTTGCATTTTTCCGGACATCAGGACTGGCCATCATATCCATCCATAATCACCGCTGGTCAGGTTCAGCTCTTTGGCCAGGAAGGTCAGGGCGCGGGTGGTTGCCGGCCCGTGGCCTGTCTGACCAGTTCGTTGGCCAGCTGCTGCGCCTTGAGAGGGTTTATGGTGTCGTTGTTGTCCTGTGTTTTCATGGCTTTTCTCCGTTGATAAAAATTGACCGTTCCTATATAGAGGAAAATAATCCATAAATCAAGAAAAAAACCCTCTTACGGGAATATGTAATCTTGGCCAGATCCATTATTGTCATTCCGACCGAAGTCCCGCAGGGACGAGTGGAGGAATCTTATGGAGATCCCTCGACTTCAGGCCACTGTGTGGCCTTTCGCTCGGGATGACAGCAACAACACGGCGATGACATTCTCCTCCCTCAAGGGGAGAGGTAAGTCAGATCCCGTCGGGCAGGCGGGGCAGGGGCTGGACGGCTGTGCTGGCGCGGGGTGGTGTCCAAGTCACGGTGTCAAAGGACTGACAGTGGGAGCAGACCGCCTGCCAGGACGGGGTTTCCGTGCCGCATGTGCCGCAGGACCACAGGGGATCCGGCCCGGCGGAGACAGCCTTTTCCAGCCACTGGCGGGCGGATTCCGCGTCCCTTCTTTCCTCGCTGTCCAGCCGGGCCAGCAGGCGGAACGCCCGGGCGGACGGGGACAGGGCGACGGCCCGCATCAGATGGTTTCTGGCCTCGCCCCACAGCTGGGCCTCAAGCGCTGTTTCGGCCAGAGCCAGATGGCTCTCGGGATTATCGGCCGCCAGGGCCAGCAAACGCTCGGCCTGCTTGACCCGTCCCAGAGGCTTCAGGCCCTGGCCCAGCCCCATGTACAGGCGGGCCACATCCGGATGGGGATTTTTCTGCCAGGCCGCTTCCAGAACCCGCAGGGTGCGTGAAGCCTTGCCAGCGGCCAGCAGCAGGCGGGCGTACTGGAGCGCCGCCGGGACATGGCCCGGATCCAGACTGGTGGCCCGCGCGGCATGTTTCCGGGCCTCATCGGTATAGCCGATGGCTTCGGCCTCCCGGCTCATCTCCACAGCAAGGGCAACAGAGTAGCGACGAACAGTATCCGTCGGCAGGATTTTCTGCTTCGTCATGGTTTTCAGGGTTTCGGCGGCTTCGGTCCAGTGGCGGTTTTTCACCAGAAGATCGAACAGGGCCGTGAGCGCCCAGGGGGCCTTTGGCATGCGTTCGTGCACCCGGCGGGCCAGGGACAGGGCCTCGTCCAGCCGGCCCTCCTTCTGCGCCTGGGACAGCAGGCCGCGCAGGCCAGCGGGCTCCAGCCCCTCATGCTCCAGCATGCGGGTGTAAAGCTCCTTCGCCCGGCTTTCATCACCGGCCACCCGGGCTGTTTCGGCCTTCAGCAGCAGGGTCGCCTGCGGATTGTCCATCAGCCTGTCGATGCGGGCGGCCTGCGCCGTGGCGGCTTTCACATCACCGGCGGACAGGGCCAGATATCCCTGCGCCATGGCCTCCAGGCTTTTTTCCAGGCGCTTTCTCTCCCGCCTGTGGCCTATGCGCTCGGGCCAGCGGGCCAGGGCGTTCCACCCCTGGGCCAACAGCCAGATGGCCATGACCGCCAGCACAGCCAGCAGCAGGACCCAGCCGGAATTCGTATAGATCCTGTAGCTTTCACCGCCCAGGGTCCAGGTGGCTGTCACGGGGCCGGACTGGTCCACCACCCACAGGACGATCAGGCCCAGGACAAGCAGCTTCGCCAGAAAGACAATGGTGCGGATCATGGCCGGGAAGCCTTTCCGCCGGGGGGAACAGGCATGGGAACCGGATCGGGCGGCGCTCTGGCCGTAATGCCTGTCATGGCCAGATCGGAAAGCGCCCCCAGAACGGCTTCTGCCGTATGGCGGGATTCAGCGCGGGCAAGCCAGGAAGAGGCAATTTCCCCCTTCAGGCCGGAAATCTCGCTGAATGCTGTATCGAGATTCCCGTTTGCCAACGCCCGCTCGGCCCTGGAGATAATGGCGCTGGCTGAATCCCCTGCTTCTCCGGTGTGCTGTATCGTCACGATAGAGCGTATCCTGTTCCACAGCCGCTCCCACCAGTTATTGCTTCGGGAGGTAATATCAGCGCGCAGCAGGTCGGGGACAAGGGCCTGGAGCTCGAGGGACAGCTCCTGGAGCGTGGGAACGCCGGATCCTGCTTTCTGGGCCAGGGTATCAAGCAGGGATATCATGGTTGCATTCTGCCGGGCCAGGGCGTGGGTGGCTTCCAGCTCCTCCCTGTAGGGACGCCCCTCACCGACGGCTTCGCGCAGCCGGTCCAAGGACAGGAGGAGCAGCCAGGGGCCTGGATCGGTTGCCTGCTGCCGGCTTGTTATGGCTGTTTCCAGGGCGGCCAGTTTCTGTTCCAGCTCCTGCACTTTCTGCGGCAGGGTCGTCAGGGCTTCCGGCAACCCGGCCTGTGTCTTCAGGGTTTCCAGGTCCTGCTGCAGGGCAGGGAGGGCCTGTTCGGAAAGGGCCTCGACTTGGACCTGTGTTCTTTGCTGCTGATCGGACAGTTTCTCCAGGCTGGCCTGGTTGTGCTCCAGCCGGGCAAGGCGCATGTCCAGGGCCTCGGCCAGGTTGACGGGATTGGTACGGCCGGTCAGCAGGCTGTACCACAGGGGCATCCAGAAGGGGGCGGACAGAAAACCACCCACAGCGATGAGGGACAGGAGGAGTGCTGTCCAGGAAGTGCAGCGGCCCCTGCAGGATTTCGGGGGTTCGGGAAGGGTATCAGAAACCGGGGTTTCTGCGGCGTTCTGACCGGAGTCCTGTGACATGATGCCTCCCGGAGAGGTTGTGTTGTGCCGGGATCATGGCACGGTGCTGCCAGACCATCAACATGCAATTGTGGCGGTGTGGATACAGCAGTAAAATGCGGTACATCCAGTTATGCCAGAGGATTGCAGATTGATATGGATACCTCTGGTAAAGATCGCTGCTGATCAAAGGGCTTTTCTGGCCCCACCACAGGGTGTCCGCACAATACCTGACTGAACCCATCTATGGAAAATTGAAAAAAGGTATAGAAAAACAAAACAGTAAAAGAAGGTTTCCATCACTTCACTTTTTCTCCAGAATACCTGAATACCAAGCCGGCTTGGAAAATGTTCCAGAATTTTAATAATGGTGGCGAGAATGGATATAAACATGATCTCGCTTGCAGGGTAGATGGCAGAGATTTTTTTAGGCAATGCGGACGGTGCATATTTTCGCAAGACCGGAATAATAATGCCGGCTACGAGTATTCCTGTTTCCAGAATCCCCCGGGGCACACGGTTAAAGATCTGGGATGTATTATGAATATTTGTTTCTCTTTGGGTATTTATCTCCATCCAGAACTCTGGCGTATTCCACCTGAAAATTTTTTGCCCCCAGCTTATTTCTTCGATAAAAACATAAAAACATCCAAGGGCCGCAATTCCAATCCATATTTTCAGCCATTTACTTTGATCTGGATTGATGCGGGTTAAAATATAGATGCTGAAAACCAGGCACAGGAAAAGCATGGCTTCCTGCAGGATTTCGACAGGCCCATATTCGCTGTAAAAAACTTTTTTCTGTTCAGGGACAAGAACGCCTTCGACCACAAAAAATAAAACAAATAAAAACGCCGGAATTACAAAGAAAAAAATACGATCAAGGATTTTTGACATGCAAGCCTTCCAGAATTAAAATGCTCAGAATTGCAGTTGCTATCTACACCTGTCAGGCCCTGAAATCGACAAGAATTACTCCTGGGGGCAAACTGGATGCGGCAACATTGATATCCGCCTGATGATCGGAAAGACGCAGCTTGTTCTTCCCCGTCTGGTGTGGCTGGATTACATGCCCCGGTCTGGCATTTCCTGTTGCGGTATTTTGCAGGGCCCTGTTTTCATGTGCTGTGGGCAGGGAACCTGTTGCCGGCCAGCAGAAAATACGCCCGGACCCTGAAACATCAGCCGGGAAAAGCCTGAATGCTGTTCTGCACCATGCAATTGTGGTGGCCGGAGTCTGCTGGTATGATATGGGAATGATCATGATCCTTCTTGAACCTTTGCGTCAGGCGCTGGACAGTCTGGATGAGGCGGCGCGGGAGCCCCTGCAGGGCCGGCTGGCGAAGAACATCCGCGACTCTGTCATCCAGCGGTTTGAGTACACCTACGAGCTGGCCTGGAAGACCCTGAAGCGGGCCCTCATGGTTTCGTTCGGTTATGATGAAGATACCGTGCGCGATATTTATCGCCGCGGCTTTGAGGTCGGGCTTTTGCAGGATGTGGAGCGCTGGCTTGCGTTTCATACCGCCCGCAACATGACGTCCCACACCTATAATGAAAAAATCGCAGACCAGACCTATGCCGTGGCGCAGGAATTCCTGAAAGAGGCCAGACTTCTTCTTCAGCGGCTGGAGGCTCTGGATGCCCGTCCAGCTTGATCGCGCCATCCAGGAGGAAATCCTGCGCTATTGCCAGGTGTTCGTGCCCGAGGCCGAGGTTTTTGTCTTCGGCAGCCGGGCCATCGGCAAAGCCACCCCCCGGTCCGATCTGGATCTTGCCCTGCGTGCGCCACAGGCCATCCCGCTGGAGCGCATCTATCAGCTGAAAAACGTGTTCAGCAACAGCAACATCCCCCAGCGCATCGACGTGATCGACCTGAACGCCGTTACTCCCGACTTTCGTGCCGTGGTCGAGGCGCAGATGGTCAGGCTGTAATCCGTCCCGCCAGGGCGGTGCGGGGCAGGGTTTCCTGGGTTCCCTGGCGCATGTCTTTCAGGGTCACGGTGCCGGCGGCCATTTCGTCACTGCCGATCATGGCCACAAAGGGAATGCCCAGCCGGTCGGCGTGTTTGATCTGCTTCGCCAGTTTGGCTGGTTCAGGATACGTTTCGGTATTGATGCCCTGCGCCCGGAGATCTGCCGCCAGTTTCAGGTACTCGCCGGACAGGGCGGGGTCCATGAAGGTCACCAGGACCTGTGTGGGGCTGGGAATCTCGTTGTCGCCAAAGCGGCCCAGCTCCAGCAGCGCGGCGAACAGGCGCGTGGCCCCGATGGAAATCCCCACGCCGGGAAGGGAGGAGCGGGTATACTGCCCCGCCAGGTTCTCGTACCGGCCGCCGCTGCCCACGCTGCCAAAGTTTGGCAGATCGTCCAGCAGCACCTCGTAGACCATGCCGGTGTAGTAATCCAGCCCGCGGGCGATGGACAGGTTGACGCGCAGGACAGTGTCAGGAACACCCAGCGCCATCGCGCCGGCCAGAAACTCTTTCAGTTCCTGCAGGCCCTGCTGGAAGGTCAGGTTGTCGATGCCGGTTTTTTCCAGGGCCTTCAGGGTATCATCGTTGCTGCCCTCTGCGGTAACGAGGTCCAGAAGCGCGTCGGCCCGGGGCAGGTCCAGGCCCGCGCCTTCCTCGACTAGGGCCTTGCGAACACCGTCTTTGCCTACCTTGTCCAGCTTGTCGATGGCGCGCAGGGCGGCCTGCTGTTTCTCACCGGGGGCAATGCCAAAGCCCTCGAACAGGCCAGACAGAAGCTTGCGGTTGTTGGTGTTGATCCGGAAAGCCCCGATCTTCAGGGCCGTGAAGGCCTGGTACAGGATGGCCGGCATCTCGGTGTCGCAGGACAGGGGCAGGCTGTCCTTGCCGATGATGTCCACGTCGCACTGGTAGAATTCGCGGAAGCGTCCCTTTTGCGGCCGCTCGCCCCGATAACTGCGCTGGATCTGGTAGCGGCGGAAGGGAAACGCCAGGTCACGCTCATATTGGGCCACATAGCGGGCCAGCGGCACCGTCAGGTCAAAGTGCAGGGCCATGTCGGGCTTTTCACCCTGGGCCAGCGATCCGGTGGACTGGACGAAATACACCTGCTTTTCCGTCTCGCCGCCCTCTTTGGTCAGCAGCACGTCTGTCATTTCGAAGGCAGGCGTTTCGACGGGCAGAAAGCCAAAGCTTTCATAGACGCGGCGGATGGTGTCCAGCATGTCCTGGAAGGCCACCTGCTGGCGGGGCAGCAACTCCATAATGCCGGACGGTGTACGGGGGGTAATCATGCGGGATCTGCCTTTACTATATTGGTCTGCCCAGGACCTGCTTTTTTCCTGTCATCCCGGCCTCCGAGCCGGGATCCAGTCTGCCGTGCGTCTGCACGGCACATGAGTCATATAACGCGCAGACGCGCTTCTGGATCCCCGCTTTCGCGGGGATGACAGCAAAGAGTGCCCTACTGGTTCATGCTGTCGAAGAAGTCGTTGTTGGTCTTGGTATGCTTGAGCTTTTCCAGCAGGAATTCCATGGCGTCCACCATGCCCATGGGCTGGAGGATGCGACGCAGGATCCACATCTTGGACAGGGTGCCCTTGTCGACGAGCAGCTCTTCCTTGCGGGTGCCGGATTTCTGGATGTCGATGGCCGGGAATGTGCGCTTGTCGGACAGCTTGCGGTCCAGGATCAGTTCGCTGTTACCGGTGCCCTTGAACTCTTCAAAGATCACCTCGTCCATGCGGCTGCCCGTGTCGATCAGGGCCGTGGCGATGATGGTCAGGCTGCCGCCTTCCTCGATATTGCGGGCCGCACCGAAGAAGCGCTTGGGCCGCTGCAGGGCGTTGGCGTCCACACCGCCCGTCAGAACCTTGCCGGATGAAGGCACAATGGTGTTGTAGGCGCGTGCCAGGCGGGTGATGGAATCCAGCAGGATCACCACGTCGCGTTTGTGCTCGACCAGGCGCTTGGCCTTTTCGATGACCATCTCGGCCACCTGGACGTGGCGGGCGGCGGGTTCGTCGAAGGTGGAGCTGATGACCTCACCCTTCACCGAGCGGGCCATGTCGGTCACTTCCTCCGGCCGCTCGTCGATCAGCAGAACGATCAGCGTGGCTTCTGGATGGTTGGCCGTAATGGAGTGGGCGATGGTCTGCAGCATCACCGTTTTACCGGTGCGGGGCGGCGCCACGATCAGCGCGCGCTGTCCCTTGCCCATGGGGGAGACAAGGTCAATAACCCGCCCGATGAAGTTTTTCTTCGTCGGATCCTCGATTTCCATTTTCAGAAACCTGTCCGGGTACAGCGGCGTAAGGTTGTCGAAATTGACCCTGTGCCGCAGTTTTTCCGGGTCGTCCAGGTTGACGGTGTTGGCCTTGACCAGGGCGAAATAGCGCTCGCCATCCTTGGGGGAGCGAACCTGGCCTTCGATGGTGTCACCGGTGCGCAGGCCAAAGCGGCGGACCTGGGCGGGGGAGACATAGATGTCGTCAGGACCAGGCAGGTAGTTGGCCTCGGGCGAGCGGAGGAAGCCGAACCCGTCAGCCAGCACCTCCAGAACGCCGCTTCCGAAAATGGCCACATCCTTTTCAGCCAGCTGCTTCAGGACAGCGAACATCAGCTCCTGCCGGCGCAGGGTGTTGGCATTCTCGACGTTGTGCTCTTCCGCAAACATGAGCAGTTCGGCCGTGGTGCGGCGCTTCAGTTCCTGAAGGTTCATATCTGTTTTTCCTGTATGTGTCTGACGTGCAGAACCAGTAAAGATCAAGGGGGAGAGAAGATCGACCCGGAGGGGCAAAGCCCTGATAGTGCAGGGCGAAAAGTGTGTGCCGGATCCGGGGGAACTTCAGGGAGAGACAGACCCCTTCCGGAAGAGAAGGATCAATTCACAGGCCTATTATATCCCCTGAAATCAGTTTCTGTCAAAGGGAAAAGAAGGGAATTTCAGGGGAGTGGACGTGCAGCGGGACTTTCAGCTCCGGGGGATTGCCCTGAAGAAGGCCGTTCTGGTCCTTCTCTCAGGGCAGCGTCGAATGTCCGGTCAGCCATTGCCACGAGGCCTGCTGAAGAGGCAAACATCAAAATGCCAGCGATGATCAGGACCGGGCTTCCTTCGACTGCGCCACACGCCAAGGCAGGCATGCCGCACAGGTGTGATGCCACGAAAAGGCGGTTTGCGTTTTTTCCTCTATTTTTGCCTGCTCTGCCTTGGTCATCGTAATGTGCTCCTGCAATACGGATTTGACGCCGGCACACACTATATCGCGGCTTTACTTTCAGCTATCGCTTTTTCAGCGCACTGTCATGGAAGAGAAAAGCTGTACCCGTTTTTACTTTCAGAATTCCGGATTATGATTCCGGAACATAACCTGATGGAGTTTTTCATGAGAATGACAGAAGACTGGACCTTGTTTCAGAGCCTGCAAAAAGGTTTTTTTGAGGTCGCCAAGGAATACCTGATTGTTGCAATGCCACAGGACAGGGACAGGATTACAAAGCTTGAAGGCTCTGAAGCGATGCGCGAGTATGTGATGGCTCTTCCTGCTGATGCAGAGGCACGCATCAGCGTGCTTGTGGCCCTGGATGCTATTGACTATGCCGCGCAGGCCTGTGGACCGCGAGACCAGGTCCCGGTGCGTCTGTGCCCTGTGCCTGATAAAAAATTCAGTTTCAGTACGCTTGCGAAGGTTGCCCGGGATCTTCGGGATTTTTCAGGTCCAATTGTGCGGGAACTGGAATCCGGGATGGAAGTTGCTGCCGGAAGGGATGCGCTTCCGACGGATTACATTCTGAATGGCCCCAAGATCTGACAGGGCCGTTTTGCTGAAGGGCAGTTTCTGCCGGTTCACGCCTTGTCGCTGCTGAACTGAAGCCGGACCAGGCGGGCGTAGAGGGGGCTGGTTTCCATCAGCTCCCCATGTCTCCCCGAGGCTGTAATCCGCCCCTGTTCCATGACCAGGATGCGGTCCGCCTGCATGACGGTGGCCAACCGGTGGGCGATGATCAGGGTCGTGCGGCCCTCCATCAGGATATCCAGGGCCTGGCGCACTACGTGTTCGCTCTCGGCGTCCAGGGCGCTGGTGGCCTCGTCCAGCAGCAGGATTTCGGGATTTTTCAGGATGGCGCGGGCGATGGAGATACGCTGGCGCTGGCCGGCCGACAGAGCCACGCCCTTTTGTCCCAGAAGGGTGTCCAGCCCCTGCGGCAGGCGGTCCAGGAATTCGGCCGCATACGCTGCTGTTACCGCCCGCCGCACCTGTTCATCTGTGGCGTCAGGGTGACCATAGCGGATGTTGTCGCGGGCACTGGCCGAGAAAATGGCCGGATCCTGGGGCACCAGTCCAATGCGTGACCGTGCATCCTCCAGCCCCGCCTGGCGGATATCCACTCCGTTCATCAGAACGCGGCCCTGCTGTGGGTCATAGAACCGCAGCAGAAGCTGGAAGACCGTGGTTTTTCCCGTGCCGCTGGGGCCCACGATGGCCACGGTTTCCCCCGCATTGACCTCCAGGGACAGGTCCTGGAGCACCGGGACATCTGGCCGCAGGGGATAGGCAAAGCTGACGTTCTCAAACCGGACAGTGCCGTGGGACAG
>JALYJY010000007.1 GCA_030775045.1 Pseudomonadota bacterium
CCCCCGTGCTGATCCTTTCCACCAGCTGTTTTACTGTCGGGATGAAGCCGTTGGCATAGAACGGGTCAGAGGCGAATTTATAGGCATTGTGGCCAGCAAACATCAGCTGGTTGTCCACCTGGTCGGAATGGCTGATGGCCTGCAGGGTTTTCTGGATACAGAAGGACCGGGGATCGGCTTTGCGGCCTGTTGTGCCCTCCTCGTTCTGGGCCCAGTTGGAGAACAGGCACTGGGACAGGCATCCCATACAGTCGACCTGGTCTGTGTGGATCTCCCCGGCTTTTTCCGGACGGACGAAAATGAGGGTATTGTCCGGCGTGCGCAGGGCCTCGGTAAAACCGGCAGCTAGCCACGTGCGGGCATGGACAGCGTCACTGGCGGTCAGCCACACAGGCCGTCCCCGTGGGCCCACGGGAAATTCCTCGGTATGCTCTCCCACAGGATGCAGGGAATAGGCTACCTGACGTTCCGAGCGCTCCCGCAGTTCCTGGATAAAGGGGTTGTTGACGGCTGATGAATAGAAGCCGGTGGGGGAAAAGCGGTTCAGGAAAACATCCCCTTCCTTCAGGGTCACCAGTTTTTTCTTCCAGGCATCGGAGATGGGACTTTCCTGGGTCAGGAGCGGCCGGGTCCCGAACTGGAAGGCCATCGGCCCCAGGTCCGGATTGTCGATCCAGTCGGCCCAGTCGCGCAGATACCAGACACCGCCGGCCATAATGATGGGCGTTTCATGCAGGCCAAAGCTGTTCATCATCTGGCGCAGCGCCAGGACACGGGGAAACGGATCCTCGGGTTTCAGGGGATCCTCGCTGTTGGACAGACCATTGTGCCCGCCGGCCCGCCAGGGATCCTCATACACAACCCCGCCCAGCAGGTCCGCGAATTTATGGTAGGCCCGCAGCCACAGGGCCCTGAAAGCCCGCGCGGATGAGACAATGGGATAGTAATGGACACCGTAATGGGCGCAGATTTCCGCAATCCTGTAGGGCATGCCGGCGCCACAGGTCACACCATTGACCAGACCCCTGGCCCCCTCCAGAACACCGTGGAGGATTCGTTCTGCTGCAGCCATTTCCCACAGTACGTTCATATGGATCCGGCCCTGCCCGTTTGAACGCTCATGGGCAATCCTGGCCTGATGGATCCCGCCCCGGATGGAATGGGCCACCAGTTCCTCATGCCGCTCGCGGCGGGTCTTGCCGTGATATTCCTGGGGGATCAGACGACCCTGGCTGTCATAGCTGTCCGCATTGACGCCGGAAAATGTGCCAATGCCGCCGGCTGCCGCCCAGGCGCCGGAGCTTTCGCCGTTGGATACCGCAATTCCCTTGCCGCCTTCCACCAGCGGCAGAACATAGCGCCCCCCAATTTTCAGGGGCCTCAACGCTTTCACGTAACTACCTCCAGCACAGGATGTGCCTCACCATACCAAAGCACCCGCCCGGTCACATAGTGATTTTCTGCCCGCTGCTCTTTCCGGAAAAATAAAGCGCCAGACGGTTAACAATATCCTGGCCCACATCCCGCAGGGCGCGGTCTTCTGCATCCCTGTCATTGACCAGTGTCCCGTACTGGGACTCCAGGATATTGTAGTTGACAAGGGAACGGCTGGTTCCGGAATCCACAATCACACCCGTAGTGTTATCTGTCAGCTGGTATGCTGCAATCATCCGCAGCTGGGCCCGGGTGGCTGTGTCATCCTTGCGGATCCCCTGACTGGCTGTTGTTGCGGTCAGGGAAACCGTCAGGCGCCAGCGTGAACCGGCGGTACCACTGCCGTGCATGTGATCAACAAGAAAATTTCTCAGCTTCTGGCCCTGCCGATCAGGAATCTGCGCAATCTCTACTGTTTTCAGGGCGTCTTCCACAGCCGGGCCGCCTCCTTGCAACCGGCTGCCATACAGAGGCTGGAAACCACAGGCTGCAGACAGAAGAAGCAATGCGGCCAGAAGGCTGGCAGACAGGGGGTTTTTCATATCATGAATACCAGATCCATAGTGAAAACTTCCATACCATAGCCCGTCGGCATTTTTCGTTCCAGTCTTCTCCTGTCCATAGCCATAAAAGAAAACGGGCGATCCGAAGATCGCCCGTTCCTTGTTCTACAGCTGTCAGGTGACAGCCACAGATCAGAAGGTCATGCGGGTACCCAGCATGAATACCCAACCGTCTTCGTCATCTGTTGTCCCAGCGCCGGCACGGGTCACGTCATCGGCATTGACGAACATCAGATCTGCCTGGGCAACCAGACCGGGAGCAACGGCATAGGTCATGCCGGCGCCGAAGGCATCATAGTCCTCCATGGTGTCGCCAAAGATGTTGGCGCCTTCATCCGCAGACAGCCAGCTGACGCCGACGGCCAGAGGACCGGTTTCGTAGGTCAGACCCAGGTTCCAGCCGTTGGCGTCATCATCGGCACCGTCTGCTACGTTGAACTCGTCGTTGTCAACATAACCGCCGCCGACTGTGAAGCCACCCAAGCTGACCTGTGCACCCAGGCCCCAGGCTGTGAAGTCTTCGATTCCAGAGCCGTCCTTGGCATCAGCCGTAGCAACAGAGCCGCCGATCTTCAGGCCCCAGTTACCGAAGTCGTAGGTGTAGTTGGCAGCAACTTCGATCCAGTCTTCATAGAAATTGGTCGCTGTGGTTGTTTCGGATGTAACAACGTTCTGGCCTTCATCCAGTTCGGGCGTATAGGCGATACCAGCCTGGAAGCCGGAGAAGTTCGGCGTGTAGTATGCAATTTTGGTTGCATTGACGTTATCAACTGCATGTACACCAACCGTACCGGCGAACAGGTAGTCGATATAGCTGGCGCCATCGTCTTTCATCCAGTCGATCTGCCCATAACCCTGGACTGTCGGAGCGCCAACGGCCAGCTTGTGGGAGGGGCCTCTTTCATCGCCCATTTCCACTTTGCCCCAGCTGCCGGCCAGCCAGAGATAGCCCTTGTGGAGGGCGATCATATCGCCACCACCAGCGCCGACAGTGTCTTCTTCGTTTTCGAACTCGATATGGGCGCCGTATTCCAGGCCGTTGTCAGCCTTGGCATCCGCACGGACGAAGATCTGGGCTTCCGTCTGGAAATCACGGTCAGAAGAATCGGTTGTGTCAGCGTCAAAGACACCGGCTGTGAACTCCAGGTGACCGCCTGTGGTGACCTGGATGTTGTTGGCCAGCGCTGCCTGTGAGAACAGGGCGGCGCCAAAGATGGCCGTTGTTGCAAGAAGAACTTTTTTCATCGGTTTTATCTCTCCAGTTTGATACGGCCCGGCAAGAAGACCCGGACCACGTTCGCTGCACACAAAACACCAGACGGAAATCATGCGCAAGAAAAACAACAGGGGCAGGGTTCTGAAACGACCAGTGTGTGTCTATTGTGCAACAGTCCGGAAACCGGATCCGGACGGTTGCACCCTCACATATGGTCCCTTTTTCCGCCTCATTACATAAGGACCAGCGGGAAAATAACGCCCAGCACACCAAGAACCACAGCTGCAAGCCCCAGGGGAGTCTGCCAGGCGATCAGTTTTTCCCGGATTGCGGCACCTTTTCTGGCCGCTTCCGCGTTTTTCGACAGGACGTACTGGACGATCAGGTTGTATCCCAGCAGGAACCCGAGAGCCAGTTCCAGAAGGGCCATACCCAGCAGCAGGAGCCACCAGACGGGCACTACGGACAGGAGGCCGATGCTCAGAACGACAGAAACAAGGCTGAACACACCCCATACGGCGACAACAACACCGATCCAGCCCTGCCAGGGTGTAATCTTGTCAAGAATGGCTGCCGCATCCGGGCGTTTCGACACGATGTATGGATATGAGGCCAGAAGGCCCACCACGATAAGGACAAGACCGTAAAACATTGCTCCCCCTTTTTTCGGTTCAGAAAAGGTTCCCGGACAGCTGCCACGGAAACACCACGTCCAGGCATAGGGCGTGTCCTATGCCTGGTCAAGGCCTTTCAGAAAGGCTTCAGGACAACCAGGAAAACGATCAGGACCATCAGGACTGCCGGAACTTCATTGACAATCCTGTAGAAACGCACGCTGTGGATATTCCGGTTTTCGGCAAAAGCCCGTCGCCAGGAAGCAAAAGCCATATGCAGGGCACTCATCACGACCACCAGAAACAGTTTGGCATGAAACCACCCCTGGTGCAGCCACTCCGGCTGGAGCAGGATCATGGACAGGCCCAGGATCCAGGTGACGATCATGGCCGGATTCATGATAATCCGCAGCAAGCGGCGTTCCATGATCCCGAAGGCTTCTGCAGCCTCTCCCCCCGGCCTTGCGCCAGCATGATAGACAAAAAGCCGTGGCAGATACAGAAGGCCCGCCATCCAGGATATGACAGCAATGACATGCAGGGCCCTGATCCAGGAATACAGATCCATAATTCCCATCCTTTTCCGAAACCAGGAAAATCGAGCATGGCTTCCAGGTTCTGTCAAAGGATATGCACCGGCACAGGAGATGTGTTGATAAAATTTTATGTTTTATATAAACATTCTCTGTGCCCTCTGGTTGGGAGAACCTGTGCCCGTTGAGACGCAGAAAACATCAAGTAGAGGATGAAAAAATGAACACCACTTCGAGAATTTCCCTGCTTCTGGCCGCACTGTCGGCTGTATCCTGCGCAGGTTCCCGTCCGTCATCCCGCTCCTCTCATCAGGAAAATCCCTGTGCAGGGGCTATAAAAAACCTGTCAGCAGGAAGGATCGGGTATGTGTTTCAGGCAGACTCCTCACAGTCCTTATGGAAAAATTTCAATGAAAGAGCCCTCTTTGCAGCCGAGACAGGCTATGAAGGGGGCATCACAAGGGTCTGTGGAAATTCGGGGACTGATTACAGCGGCGCTCTGCAGCGCTGTCATGGTGTTCTGCCTGAACTGAACGGTACCATGACCACAGAATACGTCACCCTTGTGGGAACAGCCACTGCCCCTCCCGCAGGAGAGTCCGCCAGCGACGTGGAAAGCCGTCTGGATTCCATGGAAAGGGCTCTTGAAATCAAGGGGTTCGTCACGGCAGTTCATGATGTTTGCAGCAATATTCCGGAATGGCGGAAAAACTTCAGATGGCTCGACGCCGGTGTACAGGGAGGGTTTAAACCGGACCGCCTGGATCAATAACGCTCTGATCCGGATGCTGCTCCCTGATTTTCCAGGAAATGGCGTCGCCTGTTTCCTGTGCCTTGAAGAAAAACACGGCGCAGTTTGTCACCTTCTCATAGGGTAGGCCAAAGCGGTGCCGCAGGACATTGATCATGCCGCCGTGCCCCACAATCAGGGGTAACGCGGCATCAGCAAAAAGAATGGTCTCCAGCGTTCTGACAATCCGCAGGCCGAAATCCTCAAATGTCTCGCCGCCTGGTGGCTGCAGGACCCAGTCCGGACCGTGACGGGCAATTACAGTCTTGATTTTCTGCCCCTGGCATTCCCCGTAATGCTGTTCGCACAGGCCGGCTTCTTCTGAAACCGGCAGGTCCAGATGCCGGTTGATAATCTGTGCCGTCTCCCGGGCGCGGGAGAGGGTACTGGTAACCAGTCGCTGCGGCGCCGGGTCGAGAGGCGCAAGGGCAGGAACAAGATCCAGAGCCTGTCTCCGGCCCAAGTCTGTCAGCGGCGTATCCATCTGGCCAGAGCGGATCCCGTCCCTGTTGGCCTCGCTTTCCCCGTGCCGCACGAACCAGAAGGATCCGGTCATCTCCTGCCCCATACACAGCCACAGTATTCCGCCGGGCAGAGGCGCTCATCCCCCCGGGGAGAAAGGATGTCCTGCCCGCTTCCAGCCGCCTTTTCCACGAGGTCGGCAAGACCCCGGATGAAATCAGGGTGTGTGCCCGCGGCGGGGACAGCCTCGAACGCAGGAACGCCGCAGTCTGCAGCCAGGCGGCGGAAATCCTCGCCGATTTCTACCAAGGTTTCCGAATGCTCTGACACAAAGGACAGAGGACAGACGACGACGGGCACCCTGTCCCGTCCCGCCCGCCGGATTTCGTCTTCCGTGGAAGGGCCAATCCACTTCAGCGGCCCCACGCGGCTCTGGTAGCAGGACACATAATCCAGGTCCGGAATTCCGAGCCTGTCCACAATGGTCCGGGTCGTCTGTTCACATTGCCACTGGTAGGGATCCCCGTCGCGCACCACTTTTTCCGGCAGGCCGTGGGCCGAGAACAGCACACGGGACCGTTTTCCGGTCTTCTCCAGGGCCGTACGCACCAGATCCGCATTGGCGCTGACAAACCCCTGGTCCATGGGCCAGCAGCACACCAGCGTGGTCCGGGCTGACAGTCCGGCTTTTCGTGCAGCTTCTTTCCATATGCGGAAAGACGATGCCGTGGTGGTGGTGGACCACTGGGGATACAGGGGCAGCAGGACAATCCGGTCCGGTCCGAAATCCTGTACGGCCCGGACTGTCTCATCGGTCAGGGGATGCCAGTAGCGCATGGCGATGAACACCCGGGCGGTCTTTTCCCTGTCGTTAAGAACCTGTTCCAGCACCCTTGCCTGGGCCTGCGTGTTTTCCAGAAGAGGAGATTTCCCCCCCAGCCGGGCGTAGATTTTCAGGGCTTCCGGTGTTCTGCGGCGGGAAATCAGCCAGGCCAAGAACAGGCGCAGCAGTCCCGGAACGCGCAGGATGAACGGATCATGGAACAGGTTGAACAGGAAAGGGCGGACGGATTCCGGACGATCTGGTCCCCCCAGATTGAAAAGAACCACGGCTGTTCTGGTCATGAGCTTCCTGCTCTTGCCCGGACCCGCCTGACCAGACGCTCCACATGCTCTGGCGGTGTGGGGGGCAGGATCCCGTGACCCAGATTGAACACAAAGGGGCCGTGGCCCAGCGTGTCCAGGATGTGGTCCACACCCCTGTCCATGGCCTCGCCCCCGGTCAGCAACAGGACCGGATCCAGATTGCCCTGGACCGGCCAGCGCTTCTGCAGGGTATCCCGGGCCCAGGACAGGGGGACAGCCGGATCCAGACCCAGAGCCGTCACACCGGTCTGCTCCGCATACCGCATGGCCTGGACTCCCGCGCCTTTGGGAAAGCCGATCACAGGAATGTGGGGATGACGCTGACGGACCTTCTGCACAAGGGCCCGGGTTGGTTCAATCACGCACCGGTCGAACAGGTCTTCGGGCAGCGCGCCAGCCCAGGTATCGAAAATCTGGAGGACTTCAGCGCCCGCGTCCACCTGGGCGCACAGATAGTCCGCCGTAGCCTGCACCAGAAGGTCCAGCAGACGGCTGAACCCTGCCGGATCCCGCCAGGCCCAGCCTTTGGCCTCCGCAAAGTCCCGGCTGCCCTGTCCCTCCACCATATAGGTCGCTACGGTCCACGGCGCCCCGGCAAAACCGATCAGGGCTGCGTCCTGCGACAGTCCGGTTTTCACCAGACGGACTGTCTCATACACTGGCGACAGCTTGTCCTGAATCCTGTCCAGGGATAACCTGTCCAGAGCCCGGACAGAGCGGACCGGATCGAGCCTCGGTCCCTCGCCTTCCTCGAATTTCAGGTCCTGCCCCAGCGCGTACGGAACCACCAGGATATCCGAAAACAGGATGGCCGCATCCAGCCCGAACCGCCGGACGGGCTGAAGGGTCACCTCGGCCGCCATCTGCGGATTGAAGCACAGGTTCAGAAATCCGCCTGCCCTGGCACGGATCTTCCGGTATTCGGGAAGATACCGTCCTGCCTGGCGCATCAGCCAGACAGGAGGAACAGAAAGGGTTTCACCACCCAGAACAGACAGAAGGGGTTTCATCCGGTCAGTCCCTTATAACAGAAGACATAGATATAACCTGATTGTAGTATGCAGTTTGTCCTGTGGATAACGGTGATTGTCCTTTGTCCACATTTTTTCCACAGAACTGTCCAGAAGCCGGATACCCTGTGGAAAAGAAAACGCCTGGAACCATAAAACAGCCGGAAGCCATGGTACAGGGCTCACAGGATTGTATGTGGATAAAATCCGGAGAATGAATTTTCCGGAGGATGTGGACAGAAACTGTCCACGGCGGGAAAACCTGTGCCCACTCCGAAAGGGAGCGTGTATGAAAAATTCCGGTTAATCCGGAAGTGAAGGTTATCCACAGGATTCACGGGTTTATAAAACAGCACTGACTGCACGGTAACTGCACTCCAATCCCACCATAACTGCACTGTAATTGCACATTAACTGCACCATAATCCCACCATCGAAATCCTGTGTCTGTCTGGTTTCTGGGGTTTTTCGGGCCTTTAATTGCACCCTTCCGGCAGGAGTGCAGCGGTTAACATTGCGAATCCGTAAACATTCCTTATCATTTCCGGCTGATGTGCTGATCCCTCACCCCATTGCGCGCTTCCCTCTCCCGGCGGGACCTTTGCAAAAGTATGGGTTTCAGGAAAATCCTTGATCCTTCGCCATGGTTCGACAGGCTCACCATGAGACTCAGGATGAGGATTTTCAAAGCCTTTTCAGCCCTCTGACAGCCTCCAGCACCTCGGCGGCGTGATCATCGACCTTCACATTTTTCCACACGCGGTGGATCTTTCCGGTCCTGTCGATCAGGAAGGTGGAGCGGTCGATGCCCATGTACTTTTTGCCGTACATGCTTTTTTCCTTCCAGGCGCCATAGCGTTCGCACGCATCTGATTTTTCATCGGACAGCAGGGGAAAATTCAGGCCATACTTCTCCCTGAATTTTTTGTGGGATGCGGGACTGTCTTTCGAGATGCCCAGGATTTTTGCATCCGCGCCGGAGAAATCCGGAAAGCTGTCGCGAAAGGCGCAGGCTTCGGCCGTGCAGCCGGGCGTGTCATCCTTCGGATAGAAGTACAGGACAACCGCGTTTCCCTTCAGGGAAGACAGTGATATGGTGGTCCCGTCATCGGCAGGAAGGGTGAAATCCGGTGCCGCACTACCCACATCCACAGACATGATCTTTTCTCCCTTTCGACAAACGCAGAAAAGGATAGCCCTGTGACAGAAAAGGTCAATCCTGGACGCAGGGGGCAGGACGGAAGATGATACGCACCAGCCGCCTTTTTCTGCGCATGACCGCGGGGGCATTTACCGTTCTGGGGATTCTTGTGGCCCTGCTGGCTGGCAGGCTGTCCCAAGGGCCTATTTCCATGGAATTCCTGGCGACCCCGATGGAGCAGGCCCTCAACCGGCCGGACGCCCCCTTCCGGATGGAATTCGGAAAAACATTCCTGGCCTGGGATGAGGTCAGCCGTTCCCTGGAAGTCCGCGTCCAGGATTTCCGGACCCGGAAGCCGGACGGTTCTGTCCTGGCCACGATCCCGGCCCTGGGGATCCGGTTTTCAGTCCCGGCCCTGATGCAGGGTCAGTATGTGCCCCAATCCATCAACCTGATCGGCCCCCGCCTTGCCCTTGTGCGCACGGAAGAAGGACAGTTCCGCCTCGATCTGCCATCCGGCGAGAATGCTGCGGCCCCCGAGGGCCGGGCTGCCATGGAGGTTCTTCTGAATTTCCTGTCGCCGGAGCGGAATGCATCGGCCCCTGTCCATATGCTGAAAGAGGTCCGGGTCACGCGGGCCACGGTTGTTGTTGATGACCGCGCGCTGGGCCTGACCTGGAAAACGGACGAGGTCAGCCTGTGGATCGACCGGACAGAAAAAGGCCTGAAGGGCCGGGGCCGGGTGCGCCTGAGGCTTCCGGGTCAGGATACCCTTCTCAACGCGTCCTTTGTCCAGGAGCCGGACACCGGGGTCGTCGCGGTCACGGCCCGTTTCCGGGGCCTGAATGCTGCCAGCCTGGGCCGGCTTTCGGACAGCATGGCTCCCCTGCAGACCCTGAACATGCCTCTGGATGGTTCCCTGACCCTGACCCTGTCACCCCAGATGACCCTGGACAGTGCGACCCTGCAGGTGGATGGACGAAACGGCATCCTGCAGGCCCACAGGGAAGCAGCCCCTGTCCCTGTGGAGTACGCCCTGCTGGAAGTCAGGGCCGCCCAGGCCGGAGAGGTTTCCATCGACAGGTTCCTGCTGGACATGGGATCCTCTGCCCTCCAGGTCCGGGGGGAAGCCACCCGGACAGGGACAGCCTGGCGCGCAGGTCTGGATGTATCCCTCACAGGACTGCCTGTAAAAAACCTGGATTCTGTCTGGCCGGTGGATGTGGCGCCCAATCCCCGCCGGTGGGTGGTGGAAAATCTTGTGGCCGGGGAGGTCCAGAAAGCCTGGGCGGCGGCGAAGATCAGCTTTGCTCCTGCAGACATGGCGGCCACAACCCTTAACTCCCTGACCGGGGAAATCCGCTTTTCGGATGTGACTGCGCGCTATTTCGGAAAACTTCCCCCCGCTGCGGACCTGTCCGGAACGGCACAGTTTGATGCCTCCACATTCAGGGTCACTGTGGCCGGGGGTCGTCTGGAAGGGATGAGGATTGGCCCTTCATCCATCAGGATTACGGGGCTGGACGCAAAAGACCAGGATATCAGGATTGAGGCTCCGGCCCGCGGTCCGCTGGGGGAAGCGCTGCGCATCCTGGATTTCGAGCCTCTGGGATACGCCACGAAATTCGGGATTTCTCCCGCCGCGGCAGGCGGAACGGCGGATATTGTCACCACGTTTTCCTTTCCGCTGCTGGCCGATCTGGACATGGACCAGGTGGGGATAAAGGTGACGGCGGATGTCCGCAATGGAAGTCTGGCGAAGGCGGTAAACGGATGGGACCTGACAGGGGCCCGGATGGACCTGGCGGTGGACGCCACCCGCATGACGGTTTCCGGAACCGCGGCCTTGGCCGGCGTTCCGCTCCAGGCAGAATGGACCGAGGATTTCCGGGACGGAGCTCCCTGGCAGACGGCCCTGAAAGCCTCGGCCCGGCTTTCCGAACGGGACAGGAAAAACCTGGGCGTGGATTTCATGCCGTATATTGCCGGAACGGTTCCGGTCAGGGCCGAGTACCGGAAAAAGGACAGGACCTCGCCCGCTGTCATGGACATCCGGGCGGATCTGGAGGATACGCCGGTGCGGATCCCCTTCCTGGGTTTTTCCGGCCGGGGCGGTGCCGGTGCAAAGGCCACAGCGGGCCTTGTATTCCACAGCAAAGGCCTGTCATCAGTCCGCGACATTGACATCACGCTGGCCGGAATCCGGGCCCGGGGTTCAGCGGAATTTGATGACAGCGGACGGCTGGGCAGGCTGGTCCTGGGCGACATCCGGGGACCGGGCACGGCCATGTCCTTTCGCATGGACCGGAAAGGCCAGGACGGATTTTCTGTAAAGGCCACGGGAAGCCGCCTGAACCTGGGCCCGTTCATGGAAGACCGGAAAAGTACACCGGAAGAAAAAGACGGGGATGAGGAAACGCCTTCTATCCCTCTCGATGTGACTTTGTCCCTGGACGAGATTACCCTTGGCAAGGGGCGCCGGATGACCCAGATCAGCGGTTCCGGATCCCGGAACGGCAATGGGTGGCAGACCATGGAGCTGAACGCCTGGACCGGGGACAGGAAGCCCCTGATTGTCCGCTATGAACCCCGGGGCGATGTGCAGGAGCTGGAGGTGGAAACCTCGGACGCCGGAACAGTCCTGGCCGTTGCGGGAGTTTCGGACAGCATCTCGGGCGGGGTCATGTCGGTCACCGGCCGCAGCCGGCCCGGGGATGTCACCGATACAGTCCGGGGCAGCGTGGAGATCACCGGTTTTGACGTGCGGGATGCTCCCGGCCTGGCAAGGCTTCTGAATGCCTTGTCCTTCCGGGGTCTGGGCGAACTTCTGTCAGGGGGCGGGACACTCCGTTTCGATCGTCTTGCGTCAGATTTCCGCTGGGATGACACCGGCATTACGCTGGCGTCCGGAAAGGCCGCCGGCAGCGCCATCGGCCTGACCTTTGACGGCCGGGTGGATCTTGATGCAGAGATGATAGACCTTCAGGGGACTATTGTTCCTGTCTATGGAATCAACCAGTTTCTGGGGGCTATTCCCATTCTGGGAACCCTTCTGACAGGCGGTGAGGGACAGGGCCTTTTTGCCGCCACCTATACCATCCAGGGGCCTCTGGATGATCCGGATGTTTCCGTCAACCCGCTGTCGGCCCTGGCGCCGGGGTTCCTGCGCAATATCTTCTTTATGGATATCCCGGCAAAGGTGGATTCTCCATAGAACCCGCTGCGGTGAGACGAATGCCAGGAACGAGGAGCGCAAGGCCGGAGCGTACATTGATGTACGTGAGGACCTGAGCACCGCAGTGACGCAGCAGTTGGCCGCCGCAGCGGGTTCTGCGGGGGGCTGTGTTCAGTTTCCGCTGACCGCGCAATACCGGCTGCGAAAATACAGCAGCGGCTTTCCTGCATCGCTGTGGGCAAGGCTGGTGACCCGCCCTGTCAGGATAATATGGTCGCCGCCGTCATATACGGCATGGGGGGTGCATTCCATGTGGGCCAGTCCACCTTCCGGGACAGGGCTTCCCAGCGGGGTAGTCCGGTAGCGGATCCCGGTCCAGGGAGGGTCCGGCCGGGCAAAATGTGTAGACAGATCCTGCTGTGACTCCCGCAGGAAGGTAATGGCAAAAGCCCTGCACCGGCTGAAACTGTCCAGAAGCCGGGTGGTGCGGTCCAGGCAGAACAGGACCAGGGGCGGATCCAGGGACACCGACGTAAAGGAATTGATGGTAATGCCTGCTGGCAGTCCTTCCGGTGACAGGGTCGAGACCACGGCTACCCCTGTGGCGAAACAGCCCATGACCCTGCGGAAGGACAGCGGGTCTGACGGGTCGGCAGTATGCAGGGAATCGGCGGAGGACATGGACCCTTATTGTATTCCAGGCGAACTGGCGCAACAATAGACCTGTTGCAAGGCCTGTGGAAAGTCCCATGACCGCTGAGGCTCCGCAAAAACCGCAGTTCTGGCGCTCCGGCCCCATGGTCTGCCCCTATCTGCCGGACCGGGAGGAACGCCGTCTGGTGACATTCCTTGTGCCGGAGACGGCCAGGAACATGTTCGATACCCTGTCCCGGGCGGGCTTCCGGCGCAGCCACCACATGATGTACCGACCTGTCTGCCCGGCCTGCAGCGCCTGTATCCCCGTGCGCATTCCGGTAGACGGTTTTGTGGCGGGCCGGTCGTGGCGGCGGGTCCTGAAGCGCAATGCGTCCCTGCAGGTTCTGGACAACCCGCCCGTCCCGACGGACGAACAGTACGCCCTGTTCATCCGCTATCAGGCAGCCCGCCACAGGGACAGCGGCATGGCCGGCATGACCCGGACAGACTATGACCAGATGCTCACCCCGGGTCCCGTCCGGACCCGGATCCTGGAAGCCCGGGATGCAGAAGGCATCCTGCGGGGCGTCATGGTTTTCGATTGCCTGCAGGACGGATTTTCAGCCGTCTACAGCTTTTTCGATCCGGACCTGGCGCGCCGCAGCCCGGGGACCTTCCTGATTCTGTCGCTGGTCCTGAAGGCCCGGGCGGAAAACCTGCCTTGTGTTTATCTGGGGTATCAGGTCGACGGTTCCCCGGGCATGGACTACAAAAGCCGCTTCCGGCCCCTGGAAAAACTTGGATTTCAGGGGTGGGAACCTTTTTAGGAAAGTATTAGGAATTGCTATGCTTCTATAGGCTGCAGAAGGTGAGTGGAGGAACCCATGGTTGACATGCAGTATGGCAGGTTTTCTGATCTGTCCCGTGAGGACCGGGAGAAGGCGCGGACTGCGTATGAGGCCGGTGTCCAGGTGTTCAGGGAACTCGGCCGGCGCCGTGGACTGGAATGGACAGGGGACATGGAGCATGCAGCCAGGAGGGAATCACACGAGCGCGTCCAGAAGGAGCTGGACAACCGTGCTGCCCGTGAAAGGGTAAGGCGCGCTGATGAATATATAGCGGGAGAGAGACTCAAGGCCGAAAAGGTTGAGGAAGCGGCCAGCAAGGCAAAAGCCGAAAGGGAAAAGAAACGCTGGGAAAAAACACCATGGCGGAAACCTCAGGAGGATGTTGTCGTTGAGCCCGCTCCTTCTGCACAGAAACAGGATCCTGAACCTGCAAAACCGGCAGGGGAAAAAACACCGGAACCCGATGAACTTGTGGATATGCTCAATAACAACAAGGGCACCCGGGCAGAACAGGATGAAGCAATCAAGGATTTCTGGAGAGGAGTTATTACCAGGACAGATGCGAAAAGAGAAAAGGAAGAACTGGAAGCTGATAAAAAACTCTGGCCTTCCGGAAAGACACCTTCCATATATTCCCGGGATCCGGCTCCTCTCATGCTGCCTTCCGGACTGGAAGATGCTGTAAAGGCTGCGGCGGGAGCGCCGAAGCCGGAACCGGAGCCCCGCGTTACTGAAGAGCCCCGCCTGGCTGCGGCAGAAACCCCCCGGGCGAAGCAGGGACCCCGGATTATCGACGCCAATGAGGCATGGGAGTATAGCAAGAGGGAGGCCCAAAAAAAGTCTCCCGGGGATGAGCCCGTTGACGAGACAACCGTCGATGCCCAGGTGACGCCTGAAGAAGAGGAAAGGACCAGAAAAAGGCGGGAAGCACAATCCGCCGAGGTCCGCAGGCCCATGGGAAAAGTGGAGCGGCGGCATGGGGAGGTCAATCCGGAAACAGGCGCCCGCTGGAAGGAAGATCAGGGCTGGAACGAAAGGGGGTCATGGGATGATTATGAGGCAGAAGGAAAATATAATGCCCATGAAACCCGCAAGAGAACTCCCCGTCCTGCAGCCGAGGCCGCCAGGGGATGGGACGGCGTCGGGCAAGGCCATGCTTCTTCCCGGCCGGCGAATGACCAGCAGGCTGATCCGGGCGCCAGGGATTATGCCCACCTGCAGCGGACGCTGACGACGGCCCTGACAGAATCCATGAGGGCGTCCATGGGTGAGGAGAATGCCAGGAAATATCTCGGCAAGGTCAAATTTGAAAACACCCTGGTTGGGGTTTTTATCACCCTGCCCGGCCGTCCTGCGACGAAAAACGATCCGGGGACACAGCCCACCCAGCTGCACTGCACCGAGAACGGCATCCAGTTCTCGGGACGTCTGGATGACCCGCAGCATGTAAAGGCCGTTGTGGACATGCAGGCTTCCATACTTCAGCCCGGCCATGCCGTGAAAATAACAAGCCAGACCCAGGCAACAGGGGACGCGCTGTGGCTGGAATTCATGAAAAACCCGAAAACACCGGTTCATCCTGAGGGTCCCCACAAACCCTCGATCGAGGTCCAGAGAGCATACGCAGCCTGGGTCGCTGAAGATCCGGGAAGAGCCAGGAAAGTCCAGGACGCACACAACGAGGTCCTGAATCCGGGGAAAAAGAAGCCGGCAGCCGGAGCGCAGAATGCTCCGGATACCACAGCGACGACGACCCAGGCGCCTGTACCGTACGTTCAACAGTATAAGGATCCCGTAACAGGCAGGATCCTGGATTACCATGCCCTGCAGTCTGCCATTGTTTTCGATCTGAAAAACGCTTTCAGGCCGGATTATGGAGCTGAATATGTAACAACTCCGAACGGCATTTCCGTAACACTGCCTGGAACGCCGTCGGTCAGTGTGACCTACAGGGACGGCCAGGCTTTTGTCAAAGGCAACCCGGACCCGGAGCAGATGAAGGCACTGGCCACTGTCATGAAGCATATGACGGATGTGAACGGGCGGATCAGCTTCAGCTGCGCCGATAAGGCTGCGGAGCAGAACGTGTGTCTGGGGCTGATGAGAGCCGGGATAAGGCCCGCCTTTGACTCGCCCGTTCAGCCCGATGCCATAACACAGGCAGTCTATGAGACAACCCGGGAGGGCGCGGAAAGGCTTCGACCGAATGTCCGGAACAACCCTTCCGCTCCGCAAGGCCCGCGGCCACAGCCGCAAAACCAGGGAACTTCAGGCTGATGACGCATGACTGTCTTTGAGGGGTGGGACGACATTCTGGCCGTTGAGGCCTGCGGCGGGGTGGGAAAGGCAGCGCAGAGCCTGGGAATCAGCCAGTCCGCCATGACCCGCCGCCTGCAGGGACTGGAAGAATCCCTGGGGGTGCGGATCCTGGAGAAAAAGGGGCGCACTGTTTCGTTCACACCCGCGGGTGAAGCGCTGCTGCGCCACGCGCGGGCGGCCCGGGGCAGCTGGATGGCTGTCCGGGACCAGATCCGCGACATGGGGTCACAGCTGTCGGCCCCGCGCAGGGTTGTGGTCACGCCCGGCGCCGTCCACGATCTGAACGTGCACATCCTGCCCGGCCTGCCCGACCGGCCCCACTGGTTCCAGGTCATGACGCCGGCCCGCTGCTGGCAGAGCGTGGCCGAGGGCAGTGCGGACGAAGCCTGGGCCCTGATCCCGGAAGAGTATATGCAGGAACTGTCCCGGCTGTATGGCCAGTGCACTCACCACATCCAGGGCCGGGACCAGCTCAGCCCGTTCAGCATTGCTGATGCCGGTACGCCGCGGTTTTCCCTGGGGCATGGGCGCGGCAAGGCCCCTCCTCTTGTCCTCTACACACCCGGCACCCTGACGGGAGAGGCGATCAGGAAAAAACTGAAAGACAGCCGGCTGGACATGACCGGAAAGATCCGGGCCGAGGTGTCTGCCTCGGACCTGGTGCTGGGACTGGTGGCTGCAGGACAGGGTGTGGGCTGGATCCCTGAGCGTCATGTGACGGCTTCTGCCCATGCCCGGACCTGTGTGAAAACGGGCCGGCAGGATTGGCGGATTCCGTTGTGTCTCGTCAGGACAGTGCGGTTTCCAGCCTCTTCACCGCCCAGCGGGCCGCATCGCTGACCACAAAGGCCGGGTCCTCACACAGGCTTTGCGCCACAGGCAGCAGGCTGGCGTCGCCGCTGTTGCCGATAGCGATCAGAACGTTGCGCACGAAGCGGTCCCGCCCGATGCGCTTGACGGGAGAGCCAGAGAATACTTCCCGGAAAGTCGCGTTATCCAGCCAGGCCAGATCGGCCAGCCTGGGGGCTGTCAGCTCAGCCCGCGGGAAAAAGCCCGGTTCCCGCGTCGGTTTTGCGAACTTGTTCCAGGGGCACACGGCCAGGCAGTCATCACAGCCATAGATCCTGTTGCCCATCAGAGGGCGCAGCGCCTCGTCAATCGGACCCTTGTGCTCGATGGTCAGGTAGGAGATGCACCTGCGGGCATCCAGTCTGTAAGGCCCCACAAAGGCTTTCGTCGGGCATACATCCAGGCACGCCTGGCACGAGCCGCACCGGTCCTGCCCGGGCGTGTCAGGCTCCAGCTCCAGCGTCGTATAGATCTCGGACAGGAACAGCCAGGATCCATGCTGTCGCGACACCAGGTTGGTGTGCTTGCCCTGCCAGCCCAGGCCGGCGTTCTGCGCCAGCGGCTTTTCCATGACCGGGGCCGTGTCCACGAACACCTTCACGTCGCATCCGAATTCCCCGTGCATCCAGGACGCCAGCTGCTTCAGGCGGCCCTTGATGATGTCGTGATAGTCACGCCCTTTTGCGTATGTGGAAATGACCCCGTAGTCCGGATGGTCCAGCAGTTTGAGCGGATCACCGGCGGGGGCATAGGACATGCCCAGCGCGATGATGGTTTTCGCCTCGCTCCACAGCGCTTTCGGATCGCCGCGCCGGTCCGCCTTGTCCGCCAGCCAGCCCATATCGCCGTGCCAGCCGCTGGCCAGAAAGGCTGCCAGCCTCTCCCGCACCTCGTCTCCCAGTTCAGCCCGCGCAAACCCTACGGCGTCAAAACCGAGGGACAGGGCCCTGTCACGGATGGCATTGCGGGTGGTCATGGGCCTGCTTGTAGCAGTTTTTGACAGGGCCATGACAGGGTCTGCTACAACGGGCCATGCGCATTGCCCTGTACCAGCCTGATATTCCCCAGAACACCGGCGCTGTCCTGCGCCTTGCGGCCTGTCTGGGGCTGGGGGTGGACATCATCCGCCCCTGTGGTTTTCCGCTGGACGACAGGCGGATCCGTCGGTCGGGCATGGACTATGCGGACCATGTGTCCATGACCCTGCATGATTCCTGGGAAGTCTTTCAGACACAGCGTTCCGGGCGGCTGATCCTGCTGACCACCCGGGGCAGCGTGCCCCATACGGAGTGCCGGTATCAGCCCGATGACATCCTGCTTCTGGGCCGGGAGAGCGTCGGCGTTCCGGAAAATGTCCACGCCATCGCCGACGTGCGCGTGCGCATTCCCATCGCTCCGGGCCTGCGGTCCCTCAACCTGGCCGTTGCGGCGGCCATGGTGACAGGCGAGGCCCTGCGCCAGACGGGTGGTTTCAGTGTGACCGGACCCTGACGTACTGGCCGGGGGCGTCGTCGAGGGCTTTCAGTTTTCCCTTGCCGGGGATACGGGCACGGACCATGTCTCCGCCGAAGGGTTTCAGCCACTCCAGCCAGCCGGGCCACCAGGAACCTTCCCGGAAGGTGGCGTGTTCCAGCCACTTTTCTGGAGAGGGCGGCAGGTCCGTATTTTCCCAGTATCCGTATTTCCCTGAATTCGGCGGGTTCACGATCCCGGCAATGTGGCCTGACATGGCCAGCCGGAAAGTGCAGGGTCCGCTGTACAGCTGTGTAGCCACGTAAGCCGAGATCCAGGGCGCGATGTGGTCTTCCTTCGTCGCCAGGATGAAGGACGGGGACCTGATCCGGCCCAGGTCCATGGGTACGCCGTCCAGGGTGATGCCGCCGGGCCGTGAGAGCAGGTTTTTCTGGTACATGTTGCGCAGGTAAAAACTGTGCATGGCGGCGGGCATGCGGGTGCTGTCGGCGTTCCAGGACAGCAGGTCGAAGGGAAACGGCGCCTTGCCCAGAAGATAGTTGTTCACCACGTACGTCCAGATCAGGTCGTTGGCGCGCAGCATGTTGAAGGTGGACGCCATGGACCCTGCATCCAGATAGCCGGATTTTTTCATGCGCCGCTCCAGCGCTTCCAGCTGGACCTCGTCGATGAAGACGGACAGCTCTCCGGCCTCCTCGAAATCCACCAGGGTGGTCAGGAACGTGGCGCTTTTCACCTGGTCGCCCCGGCCCTTTGCTTCCAGCCACGACAGGGCGCAGGCCAGCAGGGTGCCGCCCAGGCAATAACCCATGACGTTCAGGTCCTTTTCCCCGGTAACTTGCAGGGCCCGGTCCATGGCCTCCAGCGCGCCTTCGGTCAGATAGTCGTCAAAGGTCTTTTTCGCCAGATGCCGGTCCGGATTGACCCAGGAAATGACAAACACCGTGATGCCCTGCTCCACCATGCACTTGATGAACGAATTCTCCGGCCGCATGTCCAGGATATAGTACTTGTTGATCCAGGGCGGGATGACCAGCAGGGGCCGCTGCATGACGGTTTCCGTCGCGGGCGCATACTGGATCAGTTCCATCAGGTCGTTGCGCCAGATCACCTTGCCGGGAGTGACGGCAATATTCTCCCCCAGCCTGAAAGCCTTTTCATCAACTCTGCTGATGCTCAGGCGGCCCTTGCCCCGCTCCAGATCCTTCAGCAGGTTGCGCAGGCCCAGGACCAGGTTTTCTCCGCCGGATTCCAGTGTGGCTCGCAGCACCTCGGGGTTTGTCATGATGAAATTGCTGGGCGACAGGGCATCCATGAACTGGCGCGTATAGAACAGGACCTTTTTTTCCGTCCTGTCGTCCAGCCCTTCCACATTTCTGATCGTGGACATCATCCAGCGGGAGGTGAGCAGGTAGGACTGCTTGATGAAGTCAAAGACTGCACTGTCCTGCCAGGCGGAATCCCGGAATCGCCGGTCATGTTCGTCAGGAATGGCAGCGGGCTGGGCCTCTCCCCCCAGGGCGCGGGCCCAGGTCTTTCCCCACAGGTCCATCCAGCCGGTTCCCAGATCAGCCCAGGCTTTCCACAGATACAGGGGATTTTTCATCATCTGCATGCCAGCTTCGGCGAAAGCAGAGCCAATGTCGGCGATTTCTGCCCGGCCCAGGGGCATGTCGGCCTGCTGGTGCTTCATGAAAGCCTTCATGATATCGGGCGAGTGGCGGGCGAAATGCTCAAGGGTTCTGGCCCATGCGGCTGCATCCTCGCCTGAGATGAACGGCCTGCCCTGTTGCCTGTCGCTGGTCATGATCGCCTTTTTCTTCCAGAATATGCCGGGTTCCGATCCGTCCGGACTGGCGGTGAGGCGTTACCCAGAAGGAGGCAGGCCCATGAGACGCATGGCTCTTGTTGTTGCGGGACTCCTGCTGCTGTCGGCCTGTGCAGGGGGGGAAACGGTCTGGCCGAACCTGGCCACGGTTCCCGAAAGGCCAAAGGAATTTTCCACGCCGGAAGATCGTCAGGCGCTGAAGGAACGTCTTGAAAGAGACCGCCAGGAAGCCGGTGGTATCAGCACAGAGCTGTCACCCCCGGTGGAGGGAGAAGCGCCGGCTGCGGATCCTGACGCACCGCCGGTTCCATCACAGGGTCCTCCACTGCCCCCGTCCGATCCGGGGTCTTGGGAAATGTGGTGATTCCGGGGGCAGAAGCTGGTGCATTCGTAACGGGAGAAAGTGTCCGGGATAGCAGAGCAGACGTTTTCTTCTCAGACAGAGTTCCTGAAGTCAGCCACTTTGGTCGGGACGTCGGTCTCTCCGCAAACACAAACCGGGACGGATCAGCGTCTTTCAGCTTTCCCGTCACTCTTCCCGGACCGCTCCGGACAGGATAAGCTCCCCCCTTCACGTGTCTGACAATCTTCTCGCCCAGATCCATGGGTATTGGCTTCCCTATCCTGTCGGGCCTCCTTGAAATCCGGCCCTGTCTTGATCATATCCGCGCAGTCTGGTGAATCCTCTTTCGCCTGAAATGATCTGGAAGATTTTCTGAAAACAAAGGTCCTGCGCGACCAGAATGACCAGATCAGGACAAAGACTCCGGCAACAAGTTTGTCTGCAACTGGCCATGGACTTCCCAGAAAACCCATGATCATGACAATTCCGACATTGATCAGCATGGCGATTCCCACAGTCACGGCAAATCCCGTTACCGCACGCCAGCTGTGACTTCCGTGGTGGAATACATATCGGGAACTGCAGAAATAATTGACTACATTGGCTGCCACAAAAGTGGCAACTGCACAGGGAAGGCGTGGCAGTCCGGCCCTGATTCCGGCATCAAAAAGCAGGACATCCACTGCACTGGCAAGCAGTCCAACAGCAATAAAGCGGATAATCTGGCCCTGCAGTCCCATACTTTTAAATATCCAGCCGCCGGAAAACAGCCCAGGGAAGAACCCTGAAAACCAGGGCAATGATTCTCCACCATCCGGGCAGATAATGCATTCCGCTGCGGCCGTACCCGATGTCTTTCATGATAGCCTGGGCCGCTTTTTCAGGTGAAAGACCCGGCAGCATCAGTTTCTGGCCATACGTCATCTGGGTATGCATGAAGCCCATGCGGTAGAGATAGACCTTGCCCGGCTGTCTGTACCAGTAATGCTGCAGGGCCATCGCATAATGTTCCAGGGCCGCCTTTGCTGCTCCATAAAGGATATTGCGGCGCCGGGGGCGCATGCAGGCAACAGAGCTGATGACCAGAAGTCTGGCCTCCGGCCTTTCAAGGGCCGGCATGCAGCCATTGATGACCCGCAGGATCTGTACGGCATTCACATTCAGAACCCTTGCCGCTTCGTCAGCAGCCAGCGGTCCATGATCATGCGGTGAAGTATAGCCAGCCACACAGGCCAGCAGGTCCGGTTCAGACATCTGTAAAAGAATGTTTTTTACCAGAAGCTCGGGATCGTCACCTGACAGGTCATGGACAATAACGGAAACTGTGCCACTATGGCGAATGCGCAGATCCCGCGCCATTGCATCCAGGTCCCGGGCATCACTGGCAACCAGCAGCAGGTCATAGTTCTCCGCCGCCAGTTTGTGGCACAGCGCACGCCCAAGTCCGGCAGAAGCCCCAATAACACAGGCATGTTTTCTCATTTCAGCCCCAGACGCTCTGAAAGGGAGGAAATGAATCTGCGGTCCGGATCCATGCTGCGGAATACG
Source organism: Pseudomonadota bacterium (assembly GCA_030775045.1). Lineage (NCBI taxonomy): Bacteria > Pseudomonadati > Pseudomonadota > Pseudomonadota bacterium. The sequence continues at coordinate 21,929 of JALYJY010000007.1, forward strand.
GCGCGCGCCGCATCTGCATCCCTGTACTGACTGTCAAACACCTTGCGGGACAGTCGGGAATCCTTTGCAATATTTGAACGGGCGCCAAGCGCCGTATGCAGATCATCCAGACAGTCCATGAACGGCAGTGTCGAGGAATTGTTCGCAATATCCAGTGAAAAACTTATTCCAGCCCCGCCATAGCTTATATGGTGGGGCTTCCCCCTGAAAAACTTGCTTGCCGCAAGGCCAACAGCCACGCCGTATTTCTGCTGTGCCCCCTGCAATTCCTGAAGATAGTCCTGTACCCTGTCCAGGGGAACCAGGGCCTGCATCTCCACAAATCCTTTCCGGCCATACCAGGAAAAATAGAATTCTTTCCCCAGTGTGGGCCAGAACGCCTGATGCAATGGCAGGATCCGGGATGATCCTGCAGTCTGCTGCCGGATATAGACAGCGTTTATGATACGGTTTGGAAACTGGTACTGGAAAACCGGGAGCCGAAACCTGGCTTTGCCGGGCCGGGTCCTGTGCGAAGAAACATATATGCTGTCTTCACTGGAAACACTTGCCACATCACCATAGAAAACAAGACTTTCTCCCCACCTGGGGCTCCAGGGGCTGGCGCAGTCATGCCATGCATAGGCATAATCATGCCGGGCAGCCAGTTCCTGTATTCTGGCGATCGCATCCGGAAAGCTTCTGATATGTTCTGTCTGTTGGTGAACACTCTGTCCGGACAGTTCTGCAAGCACCAGACGGGCTGACAGCACCAGACCGGTCAGGCCAAATCCGCCAATGGTGTAATTGAACAGCTCGGGATTTTTCTGCCGGCTGGCCGTTACTGTTTCACCATTGGCCAGCAGGATATCCAGCTCCTCGATACAGTCAATGAACTGGCCATCGCGATACTGGTTTTTTCCATGAACATTCGCGGCAATACAGCCGCCGATGGTAATGTCAGGATATCCTGGCTGTACACGCAGACAGAGCCGGCGCGGCAGGAGAAACCGGTAAAGTTCTCCGAGTGTTATGCCCGCCTCAACCGTAATGCGGAATTCTTCCGGTGAAAAATCCAGAAGCCGGTCAAAATTCCGGAGGGAAAGTGTCAGTCCGTCCGGACACGCCGCCAGGGGCGCATAGGACAGCCTGCTGCCTGCTGGAATGATATGGCCCGCTGACAGGATATACTGGCGCAGCTGCCGGTAGCGGTCAGGCTCAGCGGTCAGCTGCCGGGCCTGCCAGGTTCCATCAAGACTGCGAAACGGAAGATCTGCTTTTATCACGGATGCATTCAACTGCGTTGGCCAGGATCATCGGCATATGGGTCCGGGTGTGATGGTACAGCATGAAATCACAGACCAGCCCTGTCAGCAGGATTGAAAAGCCTGTGGATATGGTCGAAATTACCAGAATGAAAAGCGGCCGGTTGACCAGCTGTCCTGATCCACCCAGACCCAGAATGTAGCCCAGATGTTCCAGAAGCATCCATCCCAGGACTGCAAAGCCGGGGAAGAGGAAGAAAACCGAAATCAGGCCGAAAAAGTGCAGGGGCGTCATCGCACAGCGATAGGTAAAAAGCAGTGACATGAAGTCAAACGCCGCCTGATATCGGAAGGTCCGGAATTTCGAATATCCGTGCTTGCGGGGACTGTTGGTAACAGGCTCTTCTGTTACCCGGTATCCTATCAGGTGTGCCTGGACCGGAATAAAGCGGTGCAGCTGTCCAAAAACGTACAGGCGCTTGATGACTTCATGCCGATAGATCTTGAAGCCGCAGTTCTGGTCATGCAGATACAGCCCGGTCATCATGCGCAGGAAGATGTTGACACAGCGCGATCCGATTTTCCGGATCAGGGTATCCTGCCGTTTCTGCCTCCACCCCGAGACCACATCGTAACCCTGATCCAGTTTCCGGATCAGGACGGGGATATCCTCGGGATTATCCTGCAGATCAGCGTCCATTGTGACAACCCTGGCTCCCCGGGCATGGGAAAAACCAGTCATCAGAGCCAGGGATTTTCCGAAATTTGTACGAAGACGTATCTCAATCAGGGCAGGATAATCCCGCTGCAGATCCGCGATCCTTTCACTGGTACCGTCTGTAGATCCGTCATTCACCACCAGAACTTCATAGTCATCCGGGGTATAGCCCATTGATCCTGTCACACCAGCCAGGCGCTGACAGAGTTCGGGCAGGCTGTCGCTTTCATTGAAAGAAGGAACAATAATGGAAAGCTTCCTGCTGGGTTCCAGAAGGGCTGCAGGATCAGCAGAAGGAATAAAACCGGTCATGACAGATCATATTCTTCGTGGGCAATCCCGTCGGCAAGGCTGTAGTGAAGCCTGTAACGGATTGATCCCGACTGGAAAACACGGGGCGCTGACACTTCAGGATTACGCCATCCGGCCTGCGCCATCAAGGAAATTCTGTTCTGGAGCCGGCTGTATTCTGCCGGCAGTCCTGACAGGACAAGTTCATAGGTTATGGCATCTGCAGAAATCGACAGTCTTGCTGCAGACTCACCCTGTGCAGCGGAATTGCGCAGTGGTGCGACAGACTGGTTGACCGCCGTACGGTTCCGCAGACGGATATGGTCAATACAGGCACGGATCCAGCGGGCCGATGCAGGATGCAGGCAGAATACCCTCAGCACAAGACGCTGCCAGAAGCCGGGGAAGAAAAAAGCCACCCTGGAAAGCCTGTTTTTCAAAATCAGGACACCATTGTCGATATGGGCCTGTCTTTCCGGGTGATATCCCTGCAGGGACAGCGGGGCATTCCCGTCTGACAGGATCAGCGGTGGCCTGATCTCCAGGACAGGCTGCCTGCGGTGATAGATGCGTGCATACCCTCCGGCGGCAATGGAAACAAATGCATCCGTTTCAGCATTATGGTAACTGGCCAGACCCGCCGCCGGATCCTTGTGCCATCCTGTTCCGGGATAAAACGGCCAGGGCTGCTCCGGAGCGGGTAATTCTCTGGGCGCAAGCAGCCAGGCTGTCAGCGGCAGATAGGCCCAGCGGCTGAAACGCAGATCCTCTGCGAGTATGGGCAGAATGCCGGCCTGTCCCGTAACATGGTTCAGCCAGAAATGATGCAGGGTTCCTGCAAGGGGACTGTGACGGGCTGCCAGGGCCATACCCAGCCGGGACACATAGGGGTTCAGGCAGATACCGCTTTCCGGCATGATCGTACTGTCGGGACAGATATGGGGCCTCATGAAATCCAGAAGCTTCTGCATGGGGCCAATGACAGACAGGTCACCAGTAACGTGATGGTAAAGCTGTGTATAGTCCAGGAGCACACTGCAATACCCCAGATCCATGCCCCCTATTTCGGGAAACCATCCTTCGGCCTGCTGGCGCTGCAGTGCTTCCTGCATTTTTCCGGCAGCAAGGGTCAACAGATTCCGGTTATTTTCCAGTTTTCCGATCAGGGCAAGAGCCGCAGCCGCAGCTGCTTCATGATTGGCTTTCACCCTGTCGACCCGTTTTCCCAGCCATTCACAGGCGCGGGAAAAAACTTTCAGGGCCCGGCGCCGGACGTCCGCGGGAATATCTTCCACAAGAAAAAGTGTCAGACCAAAAGCCACCGCAGGAAACTCCGTAGCCGCATAACCGCGCTCTCCCTTGTACCATTCATCAAAACAGCCTTCGGGATACTGGGCCTTTTCCAGAAAGGCGATACTGGCACAGAAAGCGGACAGCAGCTCATTCCTGTCCGGCAATACCCTGCCAAAATCCCGCTGTATGGCTGGATGCAGCAGCAGTCCAAGCGCTGCGCCGGCTTCCTGACGGCGGATATCAGCAAATTCTGCCGTCTTGTCCCGCCAGTAGCCAAGGTCGAAACAGCCATAAGTGGGGGAGGCCTGATTCCTGTCCTGAAGCGCCAGCAGGCGCCAGGCGTTTTCAGCAACAAATTGCGTCTGCCAGGCATAATCCCCTGTCAGGGAGCTGATATCAGGACTGGTCATGACCGGAAATCTCCAGTGAAGGATAGCGCAGGCGCCAGTGGTAGAAAGACAGCAGGTTATACAGGATACGGTAATGATTGGCCTTGCCGGACATGTGTTCGCCCACAAGCTGGCGGATACTCTCCTGATCCAGACTGTTGCTGTGCCATTCGGCAGATGCCGTCAGGGGTGTCAGAAGATGGGCCAGTGGGCCTCGCAGCCATCGGGCTACAGGAAAGGTAAATCCCTGTTTTTTCTGTGTCGTAATGGAAAGGGGGAATCCCAGACGGCGCGCATGCTCCCGCAGCAGCCATTTCAGGGTATTTCCCCGGCATTTGAGATTATCAGGCAACCGGTTGGCAAACGCGATCAGGGAAGGACTCAGGAAAGGAGCCCTGACTTCGAGACCCTGCAGCATGAAGGCCCGGTCTGTATGGTGGCAGACAAATTCAGGCAGAAAGCTTTGCTGGTAATAATCCGCCAGCTTCTGCTGCATGGTCTGGCGTATACTTCCTCCGAAAAACATGTTGGGATCTGTCAGAAAGGACCGGTGCGCTGCAGGCGATGTATATTTTTTCCCTGCAAGTGCCGCAAACGCCCGGGGGTCCAGTGTACTCAGCCAGCCCGATGGTGCGTAATTCCTGTCTCCCACAGCCCCGCGCAGGAGGCCCAGAAGCCTGAACTGCAGACCCACGTATCCATCACCCGCCGGGATATGCCGCACAATCCTGCGAAGCATGTCCGTCACACAGTCCGGAAGAATATTCAGCAGGCGGCCATAACGCGCTGCAAGAAATGGCAGATAGCCATAAAACAGTTCATCAGCCCCATCGCCTGCAAGGGCAACGGTCAGATATGATCTGGCAGCCCGTGCCAGAAAAAATGCATTCACATAGCCTGGATCGCCATGAGGCTCGTCCTGCTTCTGCAGGACTTCCAGAACCAGATTCTGGGCAGTTTCAGTATCCAGGACCAGTGTTTCATGTTCAAATCTGTATCCCAGGCTTCTGAGATGGGCTGCGGAAGCAAGGGCCTTGTCTGTCTCATTGAATTCCGGATCACTGGAACCAATGCTCAGCATGCAGATTTTCTGGCTGTGGCGCAGGGCATGGGCGGCCACAAGGGTACTGTCAATTCCGCCACTCAGGAAAACGCCGACAGGAACATCCGAGCGCAGTGCAATGCGACAGCTTTCGTCAAACAGGCCGCTGAACTTTTCGAGGGCCTGGTCCGGCGAAAAATCCGCCCGCTCTTCTCCTGCCCGGCTGTTCCACCACCGCCTGAGGCTGGCCTGTCTTCTCCCCTCCAGGATCAGCAGATGGCCGGGGGGAAGCTTGTGCACCCCGGAAACAGGAGTATCTGCCCAGGCATAATAGCTCTGCAGCAGATACCGCCTTGCAGAAGGCAGATCCAGTGTCAGCCTGTGAGGCTGGTAATGCAGTATTGCCCGCAGTTCCGACGCAAAGACCCAGTTACCATCCTGACTGGAATAATAGAAAGGCTTCTGCCCCAGGGCATCGCGGAAAAAGATATGACGGTCCTGCTGCAGGTCATGGAAACTGCCCGCAAACATGCCGTCCAGGTGCGTCAGGGCATTTTCATTCCAGTGAATGAAGGCATTCAGCAGAACCTCGGTATCTGAATCCGTCCGGAAACGGAATCCCAGAGCACGGAGCTTTTCGCGCAGTTCCACATAATTGTAGATTTCGCCATTGAAGACGAGAACAAAGCGTCTGTCGCCGGAAACAAAAGGCTGAAGCGCATGGTCACTGAGATCAATGATGCTCAGCCTGCGATGCCCGAGATACATGCGGTCTGTAACATGTTCGTCAGCACCATCGGGACCCCGGTGCGCAAGACTGTCCCTGGATTGCCGGCTGCGGATGATGTCATCCGGACTGAGAGGCCCTGTCTTCAGAAGACCGAAAAATCCACACATTTTTTCCCGCCAGACAGAAGTCTTTGCAGCCATACAGCAGGGAAATGCAATAGCGCATTTTGGAAAAAATTCCAATCCTGCAGGTACTGCAAAACTATATATGGACCCCCACCCCGGCCTTGTGGACCACAACAATCCACGCTGTCCCTGACGACTTCCTTCCTGAGAATGCCAGAAAAACCTTCATTCCAGTCCCAGAGGAGAAGAGCAGATTCCTGCCTCAGGTTGCCGGCTTCTGGACTTCTATGACCCAGAAATAACCAAAAAGGGTTTCCCTGCCGTCGTATTTGGCAAAGGGCAGGTTTGCGCCATAGGATTTCAGGCTGAGAATATTGAAATCCCTGAACAGGTGTCGCATCTGGCTCCGTGTGTACCAGAACATGTAAGGCACGCCAAAACACTCATGCAGCATGGTGCCCCAGAATTTCCGGGGGCGCCTTTTCAGAAATTCATATATCCCCCGGCGGGTTCCAAAAATGAAATCGATCACATGCTGCATGCCCCGGAGAAATTTGGCAGCCCCTACTTTCAGTGACATGTTTTTATAGAGGCAGATATAGGCTTTTCCACCCGGTGAAAGGACCCGGTAAATCTCCTGGACAGTCTGTGGGGGATTCGGGGAGTGATGCAGCACACCCATTGAATATATGCAGGATACAGAACCGGAGCCGAGCTCCAGGGCTTCGGCATTTCCCTGCCTGAACCGGGGAACCACTTTCAGGGCGCCGCGGCCGGAAATCTCTTCGTATGCCTGAAAGGCCCGTGCAACGCTCTCATCTGACAGGTCTATTCCCGTATAGCTGCCTTTTGGATCCAGATGCCGGCAGAATTCAAGACCATCCGTACCCTGGCCACAGCCAATTTCAACGACATCAGAATGCCGGCGGGCAATTTTTTCAATGAATGAAGGAAGCCATGGCTCCATCCTGTAACGATAGATCCGTCTGGATTCATAATTGTCCTGGAGATTGCAGGGATTATGGTTCCAGAATCTGCGCGTGCTGTCGAAAGGGGTCCCGTCCATTGTCCTGCCAGTCAGATTGATTGTGAACGGCGGGCACAATAGCACGAGATATCTTGTCTTATCAAAAAAATATACGTATGAAGCCCAGATACCACAACCGGAGGGTCATTATGACGCCTGAAACATGGAAAAACCCGTCTGCAGATCTGACCAGAAACTGGATCCTGCTGACTCTGGTCCTTGTGGTTTACACACTTGCCTGTGCACCGCTACTGTTCACTTCCAACGAAGATATGCAGATGGTCACTGCATCTTTCATTGACAGCGGTTCCCTGCTGAATGATTACATGGGAATGGCAGGTGGAGACATCAACCAGAATCACCATGTCCACACGGGAGTCTATGGCTGGTCCTATAATACCCTGGCAGCCCTTGTGGTTGGGGTCGAGCGTCATATTCTCAGAATTTCACCCAAGGAATTTTTCAGCGTAATCGCAGCCTCCGTAAGGATACTGTCCTTTTCCCTTTCAGCCTTGGCCATTTCGGCTTTCTGGTTTCTGATCCAGCAAGTCACCCGCTCCAGGCTGCTGGCCTGCCTGACAGCCATGCTCCTCGCCTTCTACCACCCTGTCTTCAAGTTTTCCTATGAAATCCACCCCGAACCCATGGGCCTTCTGGCGGCGGTGCTGTGTCTCTTCGCCCTGGTAAAGTTTTCAGAAACCCGACAGGAAATCTGGCTGAAAGGTGCCTGGTTCTGCGCCATTGCCTGCGTCATGGCCAAGCAGAGTTTTGTCTTTATTCTTCTGCTTCCTGTGGGTACGTACCTGAAATACCGGACTGCTGAAATGTGGCAGAAACTGGCCGACCGGCAATATCGCAGCCTGTTCAGGCAGTTTCTGCCCTATATAAAAACAGCACTTCTCGCAATCCTGCTGTTTCATCCTTTCATGATTCTGGATCCGGTGGGCTTTGCCCACAAACAGTTTTTTATTACGACCTATCACACAGCAAGGGAAGGCTTTGGCTATATGCAGTCCCTGCAGCGCTGGGCAGAAATGTATATATATCGTGAACAATACGTACTTGTGGCAGCAATCCTGTCTGCATGGCATCTGGCCAGATACAGGATGAGAGATGACGGAATCAGCCATATCATCAGCCTGTGCAGTGTTTACAACCTGCTGTGCATTTTCTTTAATATCCTTCTGATGCGCTATCTGGTCCTGGCAAATTATAACTATCCCTTTGTTGTAACAGCACTGCTGACAATTGTTTTCCATTTCGGAATATTCCTGCAGAAACTGGCCCGACCTCGCCTTGCGACAGGATTTGCAGTGGCGCTTTTTATGGCCATGTTTGTGCCAAACGTTATTTATTCCCTCGGCGGCGCAGCTCATGACATGGCTTTCAGAAATACAGATCTCGTTGTCCTTCGCCAGAAACTCGTGGATCTGGGGAAAAGGGACTGGCGCCTGGTTTACAGCTCTTCAATTCCTGCACCGAGAGCTCTTTATGCAGCATCGACCAATGACTGGAATTTTGGTGAATTTGATGAAGCATTCCCCGGGAAACTCAAGGAATGGAAACCGGATGTAGTGGTCATTGATATGGTCTGGCCTTTCGCAGGCGGAGAAGTAGTTTCCAGGGCAGCAGAAGCCATGGGCCTGAAAGTGGCGGATAACATTATCAGTACCCGCCCGCCCAGGCGGGAATGCAATTTCTCGGATCCGAAAAGTCTTTCTCCCTGCTGGCAGGCATTCCGGGATGTTATAGTCACTCCCGTTTATCAGCGAACAGCCGGCGAACCCCGGAATGTTTTCAGGATTTATGCAAGTCCTGAAATCATCCGGACGGGGGTTTTCAATCACTAGGCCCTGTTGACATTTATTTTAACCAGGGCATGGAAGCTGTGAGGTAGATGAGGCTTGCGAAGTTGCGTGCGCGTTTGGCGTAGCGTGTGGCGACTGCGCGGTAGTGTTTGAGTCTGTTGAAGAAGCATTCGATGCGGTAGCGTTCGGCATACATGGCGAAGTCAGTGTTGCGTGGATTTTTGACGCAGGAGCGTGTGGGG
>JALYJY010000008.1 GCA_030775045.1 Pseudomonadota bacterium
CCCTTTTTGTTGGCGCTCTTTCCCCGGCCTATGCCCAGACCAGTGCCTCTGTGATCGCAGATAATCTGAACCATCCGTGGTCGGTCGCTTTCCTGCCCGGGGGTGATTTTCTGGTGACCGAACGGCGCGGCAATCTTCTGCGCATTTCGCCTTCGGGTGAGAAAACGGAAATCAGCGGTGTTCCAGATGTCGTCACGGGCGGCCAGGCGGGCCTGTTTGATGTTGTCCTGTCACCGGATTTTGCCAGGGATAGTTTTGTCTACCTGTCCTATGCCGGCGAAGGAGAAGACGGGAGCAATACCGAAGTTGCCCATGCGCGCCTTGATCTGGATACGAATGCTTTGACAGACTTCCAGGTCATCTTCCGGGCTGAACCCAAAGTAAGCGGCAAAAACCACTACGGCGGACGGCTGCTGTTCACGCCGGACGGCACATTGTTCATTACTCTGGGTGACAGATACGAATACAGGGACGAAGCACAGAACCCGGAAAACCATCTGGGAAAGATCGTCCGGCTGAAGGACGGCAAGACTGAAATTTACTCCCGCGGCCATCGCAACGTGCAGGGCATTGCGCTGCAGCCCGGCACAGTCCGGATCTGGACGCACGAGCATGGCGCCCGCGGCGGGGACGAGGTGAATATCCTGAAACCCGGGGCCAATTACGGCTGGCCGCTTGTTACCTATGGCGTCGACTATTCCGGTGCGATCATCTCTTCCCGGCAAACGGCCCCCGGGATCGAGCCGCCCGTGGTGTACTGGACCCCGTCCATCGCCCCCAGCGGCATGGCGTTCTATACGGGCGACAGTTTTCCGGCGTGGAAGGGCGACCTGTTCGTGGGTGCGCTGGCGGGCCAGCACCTGCGCCGTCTGGATGTGGAGGGCGACCGCATCGTCGGCCAGGAGGTTCTGCTGGAAGGCCTCGGCCAGCGCATCCGCGACGTGCGCATGGGGCCGGACGGATATCTCTATATCCTGACGGACGAGGATAATGGCCAGCTGGTCAGGCTTCGGGAACCTTGAGGCCAAAGTTCCGGAATGGGTAGTCCTTTCCACTGTTTGTCATAAAAAAAGCATCCCGCAGTGCTGTTTGGTTCTTTGGGCATGCCTTGTCGTTTTTCAGCGCACTGATATAGCGTCTGACCTTGGTCATGTAGAGATCGCAGTTTTGTGGGGCGCCATTTACGCAGGTTACCAGGGCCAGGGCCCCCTTCAGATCGTGAACGATTTTCGTTCTTTTGTCTTCGCAGAGTGCGGCTTTTCCTTTGGGTTTTTTCACGGATTTTTTATGCCTTGTTCTGACCTGTTTTACGGCTGTAATCTTTGGTTTTCCGGAACCATGCGATGATTCCCGGGGGCCTGCTTCAGCCGCAGCGGGGCCAGCCAGGGTCGCCAGAATACCGCCCAGCGCAAAGACCTTCGCCATTTTGCCGACCAGATCTTTCAGGTCTTTCAGCTGCATCTTCGCCTCCGCCCACACCCCTGCGTAATATTGACCGGAAATGGTCAAGATATGGTTAATTTTCTGCCCTGCAGGCCGGTGTTTCGTGTATAAGGAACGCATCGTCCAGAGCCTGTGTCGTGCCATGTCTTCCAGTCCCGCCCTTGTTCCCCTTTTGACCCGGTCCTGGGGCGATTATACGTTGCTGGACACGGGCGGCGGGGAAAAGCTGGAACAGTACGGCCCTGTGCGGGTGATCCGGCCGGAACCCCAGGCCATGTGGCCACGCAACTCGCCTGATACAGAATGGGCCCGGGCACAGGCCGTGTTCCGCACCCAGAAACTGGACGACGAGGATACCGAAGGCCGCTGGCAAAAGAACGGCGCAGTACCGGATACCTGGCCCCTGTCCTGTGGCGGGGTCACGTTCCACGGCCGCCTGACAGCCTTTCGCCATGTGGGATTTTTCCCCGAACAGGGTGTGCACTGGGACTGGATGACACCGTTGATCCGGCAGGCGGGGCGGCCTGTGAAATTACTTAATTTGTTCGCCTACACAGGCGTTGCGTCGCTGATCGCCGCAAAGGCCGGGGCCCAGGTGACCCACCTGGATGCCTCGAAAAAGACCGTGACATACGCGCGGGAAAATGCGGCGCTGGCGGGCCTGGAGCAGGCCCCTGTCCGCTGGATCGTGGAGGACGCCCGCAAGTTCGTGGCGCGCGAGGTGCGCCGGGGCAATACCTATGACGCCATTATCCTCGACCCACCCAAGTACGGCCGCGGGACGGAGAACGAGGTCTGGCACCTGTTGCAGGACCTGCCGGGCCTGCTGGCCGATTGCGCAAAACTGCTCTCACCCAGTCCGCTGTTTTTTATTCTGACCGCCTATAACGCGCGCCTGTCGGCTCTGACCCTGGAAAGCCTCCTGCGCCCTCTCTTGCCCTCCGGCACATACGAAAGCGGCGAACTCCTCCTGTCAGATCCCGCTGGCCGGATGATTTCTACGGCCCTGTTTTCCCGGGTGAGGTTTTAATGACCTCCATCCGCCCCATTACATCCGCCCAGAACCCGGCGCTCAAATTTGTCCGGTCCCTGGAGATGAAAAAGTACCGCGACGAGCACAAGGCCTTCGTGGTGGAAGGCCTGCGCCATGTGCTGGAGGGCCTGGCGTGCGGCTGGATCTTGAAAATACTGTTCTGCACGGAAGGCGAGAAAGGCGGCCCACCGTTTCAGCAGGCCTTGCGGGAGGCGCAAAAACAACGCACCGAAATTTACTCCCTGCCCCCTGATCTGATGCAAAAACTCACCCATCGCGATAATGCACAGGGTATTGTCGGGGTGTTTGAGCAGAAACAGGTTGCACTGGAAGATATCGAAGTCATGCCGCACTCCCCCTGGGTGGCGCTGGAGAGTATTAAAGATCTGGGCAATCTGGGCACCATCATCCGCACCCTGGACAGTGTTGGCCCGCACTGCGGCATTATTCTGGCCGGCAACACGTGCGACCCCTATTCGCTGGAGTGTGTGCGGGCCAGCATGGGATCTCTGTTCAGTATTCCCGTTGTCAAAACCAGTGAAGAAAGCTTTTTTACCTGGGCCCGGAATTTCAAAGGCCGCATGGTGGGCACGCACCTGAAAGCCACGATGGATTATCGCGCCATACCTGATCCCGACAGGCCCACCATTTTGCTGATGGGCAACGAGCAGTCCGGTCTTCCTGACCGTTATCTGCCCCTGTGTACCAGCGCGGTCAAAATCCCCATGCGCGGACGCGCGGACTCACTCAACCTGTCCATCGCCACAGGGGTGATGCTGTATGAACTGGTCAGGAATATTCCCCAAAAATAGAGCACCTGTCCCGGGTTCCGGAGATCCACCCCCTGAACAGGCCAAACAGGCCGTAGTGTTTTTTCCGGTCACCGCGCAGGATAACATTGGTACTTTTGGGAGATCCCTGCGTTATGTCAGCAGTCAGGACAAGGGTAGAGCGGAATGGCTGCTGCGGGTTTTCCGGCCAGAACTGGAGATAATACACCTGGATTGATGCTGAAGCCTCGCCAGCCGTGAATACCATATCGTACTGTTCCAGAAAATCCCGGCGCTGGCCGTTCTGGAAGGCTTCTCTCCGGGTGCGTCTTCCATCAAGGCAGCGGATCGCTGTCTGCCGTACAGACTGTACCAGGTCTGGATACCTGGCCTGGACCTGGAAGGACTCCTGCTCAAAAAGGGCGCTGGAGATCGCCCGCTCCTCTCCGCCTGTTTTGGGCACCGGACATGCGGCCAGTAAAAGACAGGCCGGCAAGGCAATGCATTTTATCAAAAAAGATCCTGACATATCCTGACACTGCACTCTGTATTTTTGATCTGTCAATGGCCGGTCTGTCTGTGAAGATCATTGCCATTGGGCCACAAAATGTGCTCTTTCTGCCTTTTTCCGGGATAATGCAGCCATGAGCACACTTGCCCCCCACATCACCCGCCGGCGGACATTCGCCATCATCGCCCACCCCGACGCGGGCAAGACCACGCTGACCGAAAAGCTGTTGCTGTTCGGCGGGGCGATCCAGCTGGCCGGGGCCGTGAAGGCGAGGGGGGAGCAGCGCCGTGCCCGGTCCGACTGGATGAAAGTGGAGCGGGAGAGGGGCATTTCCGTCACCGCCTCGGTCATGAATTTTGACTATGCGGACCGTACGTTCAACCTGGTCGATACCCCCGGCCACCAGGACTTTTCCGAGGACACCTACCGTACCCTCACGGCTGTGGACAGTGCGGTCATGGTCATCGACGGCGCCAAGGGGATCGAGGCGCAGACCCGCAAGTTGTTCGAGGTTTGCCGCCTGCGCGACATTCCCATCATTACGTTTATCAACAAGATGGACCGCGAGGCCCGCGACCCCTTTACCCTGATGGACCAGATCGAGCAGGAACTGCAGCTGGAGGTAACTCCGGCATCCTGGCCCATCGGGTCGGGGCAGGATTTTCGCGGCTGTTACGATGTATTGCGCGACCGCCTGATGCTGATGGACAAAAAGCAGGGCGACCGGGCGACCGAGGGTATTCAGTGCAAGGGCCTGGACGATCCGAAAATCGACGAATTGCTGCCCGAACATCAGGCCGCCAAACTGCGCGAAGATATCGCCATGGTGCGCGAGTTATGCCCGCCGTTCAATCACGATACCTATATGGAAGGCCACCAGACGCCCGTGTTTTTCGGCAGCGCCATCAACAATTTCGGCGTGCGGGAGTTATTATTGGGATTAGCAGAATACGCGCCGTCGCCGCGCCCGCAGAAGGCTGACAAACGCACGGTGAAGCCCGACGAGAACAAGGTCACCGGCTTTGTGTTCAAGGTGCAGGCGAACATGGACCCCAACCACCGCGACCGCATCGCCTTTGTGCGCCTGTGCTCGGGCCATTTCAGACGCGGCGCAAAACTGAAACATATCCGCAGCGACAAGACGATGGCGGTGAACAATGCCGTGCTGTTCCTGGCGCGCGACCGCGAGCTGGCCGAGGATGCCTTTCCGGGCGATATCATGGGCATTCCCAACCATGGGACGTTGCGTATCGGCGATACGCTGACGGAGGGCGAGGATTTGCGTTTTACAGGTGTGCCCAGCTTTGCGCCGGAAATTCTCCAGAAAGTGCGCCTGGACGACCCCCTGAAAGCCAAGCACCTGCGCAAGGCGCTGGAGCACTTTGCGGAAGAAGGCGCCAGCCAGGTGTTCAAGCCATTGATCGGCAGCGACTGGGTGGTGGGCGTGGTCGGCCCGCTGCAGTTCGAGGTTCTGGCCGCGCGGATCGAGGCGGAATATGGCCTGGCTGCACGCTTTGAACAGGCGGGGGTGGAGGCAGCACGCTGGGTCCAGTGTGGCGACCCGGTGAAGCTGAAGGCCTTCATCGACGCCAACCGCGGCAGTCTGGCCGAGGACCACGACGGTGTGCTGGTCTTCCTGGCCCGCAACGCCTGGCACCTGAACCGCACCCAGGAAGACCATCCGGCGGTGAAATTCCTGAAAACGCGCGAACAGCATCATGTCGGAGAAAAAGCGTAAGCGTCCTCACCAGACGGACAGGGTGCCGTTGTAGACATTGACGGTCAGGGTTTTCTGGGTGTCACCGGCGATGGATTCTGCGTGGACGAAATCTCCCTGCAGGCGCAGATTGCGCACATCCCGGAAGCCATAATCGGCCATTATTTTACGGGCGCCTTCAAGGATATCGTTTTCAAGGCTGACCTGGATCCTGTCTGCAGCTCTCTCTTTCAGGGCCTGTTTTTCCACACCGTCCACGACGACGGCGGACACAGTCATCTGCGTGGTGGCTGTCCTTGCCTTCGCAAAAAACGGAAAGACCGCAAGGATACCAGCCAGAATGGTCGTCAGGGGATAAAGGCGCATGACACGCCTCCTGTGGAAGTTTTCCATCCCTCCATTCTAGGCGTCCTGCCTTAAGTTTTTGCCAGGCACAAAAAGGATTAAGCCCGTATTTATATCAATTTTAGCCGGTTTTTACCGCGACTGCATCAGCGCGATCAGCTGTTCGATCTGCGCGCTATACGGCGCTGTGTCCCGGGCTGCCTGGGCCAGCAGGGCATCCACGTTCTGGGCCGGCGGCGGGGGCAGTACTTCGTCCCCCGAGCTATAGCTGATCTGGGCCAGTTCCACGGCCAGGGCCATCAGCCCGCGCGGGGAGGGATCCTGGGGCAGCGCCTGTCTTGCTTCCGCGGCATTCAGGTAAGGCGAATGCCCTGTGCGCTGCCAGTGCCCGGCGTAAATATAGTTCATGGCTCCTGACAGGGTGCCCAGATCAAAGGAGCTTTTCTCCACGGCCCGCATCATGTCTTTGATGGCCGGAGGCAGGTTTGATCTTTCATAGTCGATTTTGATTTCTGCCGTTTCCTCGGGCATGTACTGGGCCATCATGGCCCTGTCCGCGGCGTCCAGGGGGTTGTCGACGCCCATCATGCCCATGGCCTGCTGCAGCAAATTGATGCCCATGCTGACCTGGGGCGGCAGGGCCGCGCTGAGCGCCTCGCGAAGCTGGCCAATGATCATGCCCTGCACCTGCATCATGGCCTGGCCGGCCACGCCGTCCATCGCACTGGTCTGGGCGGCAACAGTCAGTCCTTGGCTAAGCTGCGCTTTCTGGGCCGGGTCGTTGAAAAGCTCTTTCGTTTTCTGGCCCACGATTTCGTACAGGCGCAGCGCCTCGCCGATTTGCGGCTGGGTGAGGGGCAGCGTCTGTGCCAGCGCGAGGCCAGGCATCAGCAGAGTGATAATAAAAACAGCACGTCCGAAATTTTTGAGCATCCAGCTTGCCTGCAGCAGTGAATTTCAGTCAGGCACATTGCCACTGATTCACGGCATAAACATGGCGGGGTTTGCGGTCAGCATGCCGAGATGTTGGCCAGCAAGGGAAAACAGATATACAACTGCCAGTTGATTATAAATTGAAGCATAATCTTTGATTGCTCGGGAATTATTTTCATGAAAACCTGAAGGAATATTTCTGACATGGAGGCTATTGCCATGGGAAAAGCTGCTGCTCCTGTTTTTGTCACAGAGCTGGAAGAGAAGGAACTCCAGCTTCTGAGGGAATTTGTAAATTCAGATGCAGGAAAAGAGTTCCAGAGTGCCCATGGAGGGGAAATCATAGGTCCTGCGGTCAGGCTTGCGGACCGTCTTGTCAATCTGATGGGGTTGGGGGAAAAAGTGCCCGGCCTTTCCAGGGCTCTTGTCTGGAAACCAGAGGATCTTCCACCGGGCGTTGATCCTGCCCTTTTTCTGGTGATTAACCGGTTTGAGCCGGTTATGAGACAGGCTCTGAATGGTCTGTCATCCTATAAATTCTCCATGGCCGCCCTGAAGCAGGTCTTCAGGCTGGTGGAACAGCAGGAGTCGGCCGAAAAAACCGGAAGAAATTTGCGAACATGGGTTAAAAAATTAACAGGCAATGCCGCTGCTCCAGCTCCGGAAGCTCTGGATCGTATGCCGTTCACGACCCAGCTTATGGCTCTGTGTTATTTTTACAGTTACGTCATGACGAACAGGATCTGGAGCGAACCGCAATGTCTTCTGTTTATTGTATCGGGCTCCCTGTTCCGGAATTTCAATGAATATCTGAGGCTTTCCCTTGTCAGACAAAACGTTTTAAC
Source organism: Pseudomonadota bacterium (assembly GCA_030775045.1). NCBI lineage: Bacteria > Pseudomonadati > Pseudomonadota > Pseudomonadota bacterium. Next base: position 7,598 of record JALYJY010000008.1, read on the forward strand.
CCGGGAAATATCCAGGTCAAAAAAAGCGGAACCAGATTTTGTCATTGGCACCAAAGAGGAGATGGATGGCCTGGCGCTGTGCCTGAACTATTATGACGCCGTGGTAAAGGAGGCAAGGGCAGGGGGTATCAGAAACCCGGCGGATACTACAGCCAGGACGATAGCTTTTAGGGGCGACAGGCTTATGGCAAGAAGCTTCCCGAAAAAAGAAGCATAGGCTGCAGGGGTTTTTTCCGGCACCGCCAGTATATCACCTGTATCACTGGAAAAAGGCTGCGACGCGCGATCCGCGTCCGCAGCCTTTTCTGTTTTAACCCCGTAAAAAGGAGACGAAAAATGACTGATACTTTCCTCAAAGACACGCGGCAGAAGATCCTGGAGATGCTGCCGGAATCGGTTGAGCAGGTGATCCGGTAGTACGAAGGGCACTCACAGAACGAGGCTCCTGACGATGTGCTGGATTTCATCCGGTACCAGAACGCCTGCCGGGCGGCCCTGGCGCGCCTGGATACCCTGATGAAGCTGACCCGCTGGATCACATCCGACGGGGCAGGGCTGAAGAGAGACACCGGGGAATCAATTCTGGCGGCGCTGGGCCTGACACCCGTGCGCTTTGCCCGTCCTGTCGCTGTGTTGCCGGAGAAGATGCCGGACTGGCGTGGAAACGGCCAGATCCTTTCCGGCAAAACATGAATTGCCTCATTCAAAATTTTCCGCAGATATGATACACTGTCCTTTCAGCCAGAACTGCGGCGGCGTTGATGCTTTTTTCCCTGCTGACCATGGATTTCCTGTCCAAACCCCTGTGGATGTGGCTGGGGTTTCTGGTCCTTGTCCTGCTGCTGCTGGTCTTTGATCTGGGCGTGCTCAACCGCAAGGACCATGTGATCGGGGTGCGGGAAAGCCTGGGCCTGTCCCTGTTCTATATCACCCTGGGCCTGATATTCGGGGGCTGGGTCTGGTTCAGCCTGGGCCACCAGAAAGGGGTCGAATATCTGACCGGTTTTGTGGTGGAAAAAACCCTGGCCATGGACAACGTGTTCGTGATTGCCATGATCTTCGGTTATTTTGCCATTCCCCGCATGTATCAGCACCGTGTCCTGGTGTGGGGCATCCTGGGCGTGATTGTGTTGCGCGGCATTATGATTGGCCTGGGGGCAGCGCTGATCAATCAGTTTGCCTGGATCCTCTATGTGTTCGGAGCATTTCTGGTTTTCACCGGCGTGAAAATGATGTGGCTGGCGGACAGGCCGTCTGCCGACATCGGACAGAATCCCGTCCTGCGGCTGATGCGGCGGTTGTTTCACGTCACGGATGACCTGCATGGCCCGGACTTTTTTGCGCGCCAGCCACATCCGGTGACGGGAAAAAGCCTGCTGTGCGTAACGCCGCTGTTTCTGGCGCTGGTGCTGATCGAGATGGCGGACGTGATCTTTGCCGTAGACAGCGTGCCTGCCATTTTCGCCATCACTACCGATCCCTATATTGTCTACACCAGCAATATCTTTGCCGTGCTGGGCCTGCGCGCCCTGTACTTTGCCCTGGCGGCCATGATCAGCCGCTTCCATTACCTGAAATACGCCCTGGCCGTAGTGCTGGTGTTCATTGGCGGCAAGATCCTGGTGGCCGACATGATGGGCTGGCAGAAATTTCCCGCCAGCCTGTCCCTGGCCATTACCTTTGCCATCTTGGCCGGCGGTATCGTGTATTCATTGATGAAGACACGGAACAGACCGGCCGGATAAAAAACAGTTCCTGAGATTACTTTCTGCAAGGCCCTGCTTCCTGTGAAGCGGGGTTTTTTATTTCAACCACAACAACAAGGAGAAAGCACATGGAAACGCACGGCATTGACGTGATCTGGTGGATCACGGTGATCGGGTTGCCCGCGCTGGGTGGCCTGTGTCATTCTGAACCGGGTGGAAAAGGTGCTGCGCAACGGCGTGACATGGTGGGGCCGTGACGTGGTCAGCATGTGCCGCAAGTCCTTCCGGCTTTCGTGCCGGAATGCAGATGATCCCAATTCTGAAAAAATGCAGGCAGTGACGGAGGAAGATCCCTCCTTTGCCGTCTGCCAGCGCATTGTGCGCCGTGCTGTTTCCGGTGTCCTGAAGGATGTGACCATGGGATTAACATTATCAGGCCCGCCAGATCCCACCCGCCTGGATCGCCGGCAAAACTCCCTGTATCAAAATCGGCAATCACTTCTTCTACAATGATGTGGAGTAAACACTTTGCTCCCTTCTTCTTTCTTTTCCGGGATCTTTTCAGGGTATCGCCCGTTTGTCCTCCAGTAATCCCCGATCATGATGGAGGCAACAATGGAAAAAATACGAACAGGAACGGTTCTGGTGCTGGCTGGTGCGCTGGCTCTGGCCGGATGTGGCTCGGACACGGAAAGCCGGGCGGCAACAGGGGGAGCCACGGGAGTGGTCGCGGGCGCCCTTGTCGGCGGGCCCGTCGGCGCTGTTGTGGGTGGTGGTATTGGTGCCACCGGTGGTGCGGTGATGGATGAAGGCGTTGATACAAAGGCAGACAGGGTTATCAACGGGGACCAGACCAGTGAAAGGCAGTACAGTACTTCTTCCCGCACCGGCTACAGGGATGACTATACGTCGTCAGCCCGATCTCCGGAAGACAAGGGTATTGACTGGAAATCAAGGGGTACTGCCAGTGAGGAACGTATGAACCGGTCGCAGATCATGGAGGTCCAGCGCGCCCTGAAGAGTGCCGGCTATGATCCCGGTCCTGTCGACGGAGTTCTGGGACCACGGACACGCAGCGCCCTGCAGGAATTCCAGCGCAATGGGGGCCTGGATGTAACAGGCCGGCTGGACCAGGAAACCCTGTCCGCCCTGGACGTTGATGTGGATGCACAGAACGACTGGTAACAACAATCCGGTTCAGGAAAACAGGAAAAACAGCCCCGCCCGGGGCTGTTTTTTTTATGGGGCAGGGTTGAGAGTCCTGTCTCTGATCAGGATATTTTCCTGGCGGGTGTTTTTCCCAGATCTCGATAGTATGGGCCAGCACCATGGCCAGCGCCTCCGGCATGTTACCCCTGCGTCCGGGAATGTTGTCACCAAATATATACTGGAGAGAGGCCAGATGACTGCCGTCCCTGCCTGTCAGCTGAAGGCTGATCTGTGAGGTGGTTCCCAGGTCGTCTTCGCGGATTTTTGGCGAACGGTTTTCAGAATGAGCATCTGTAGGGATCAGTGAACGTTGGGTTTTATATGCCTGGAAAACACGCTCTTCCCTGGTGAGAACGGCTTGACGCCCTGTATCGGGATCCAGCAGTTTCCACGTGTTCTCTTCCATGGGCTCGATACGGCAAACCTGACTGAACCCCAAGGCAGACATCAGGATTCCGGCCAGTCCGTCCGGGTCAGGTTTTTCAGATGCGGGTTCTGTGAAAAAGACGTCCAGGAGGCTGTGCAGTTCTTTTGCAGGCCGATGGACTTTTCCGTCCATGGACAGCGTGCATACAGAAAACAGGTCGCTTGTGACTTTCGCGATAAAGACCGTATGGCCTGTCTTCTCCCCAGACACGACCCGGACAGCCGTCAGGGTGTCGGAGATGCGCACGATACGGGCATCCTGGCCGGGATCCCAGCCCAGAGCCCCTTTCAGCCGTGAAAAACGGTCTTCCCGGGAACCGTACTCCGAGCTCTCGGGGTAGCCCCCGGATCTGACAGCCTTGATGAGTTCCCCGGGGTTCCCCGCAAGATTCTGTGCGACGGGTGCCGGTTTTGGGGTTTGGTCTTTCTTTCCGGGCTTTTGTGGTGGTGCAGCGGTCAGTTTTTCCCGGGCCGACTGAAGATCGATGACCAAATGGCCCCAGAGAGCAGCAATAACAGCAATGCCAACGATACCACCCAGTCCTGTGTCGTCTATGGGCTTTGGGACATAGGCTAAAAAAGTGCTTATCAGAGCAGCCAGAAGGCCTGTTCCGCCGTATATGGTGCGATTAATCCTGTGCCGCAGCCGTTCTTGATCATCAGGCATGACGACCGGGAGTCCGAGCTCCTGGAGCGCCAGGGCGATGTCTTCATCGGAAGCGCCATTGTTTCTGGCAGATTCAATGAGCTCATAAAGGCTGTTTATGACAGAAACCTTAGCTCTTTTGGCTTGTTTTTGTTCGATCCGGGTCCGTGTTTCAGGTGTAAACGGAACGATGGTGTCATCATGGCTGGCTGTTTCTCCCGGTTTTTCTGCGGGGGCGTTGTCATGTCCCGTATTCCCAGGCCTTTCCCCTGCCATCACCCCGGCGAAAGCCGGGATCCATTCTATGATACGGCAAGCACAATGGACCCCGGCTTTCGCCGGGGTGACGGAAAAATCCCCAAAATTTTTCTCTCGCATATTCATCACCCGTAGAAAAAGGAACATACACCATGATACCTGCGTTACTGGCCCAGGGGGGCATACCCTTGCTCGTCAAGGCGGTCAGCGCAGGCCTGAAGAGGATCGACAGCCCGGTGGCAAAAACGGCAGCCGGCGCCCTGGACAGCGTGGACGACCCGCAGCACGCGGCGGGCGAGGCAATCTCGGCCATGGCGTCCCTGGGGACAATCTGGATCGTAGGTCTCAGTGTTCTGGGGATCTATGTGTACAAACAGTCCGAGGAAAAGAAAGGCAGCGGCGACTCCGGGAACGGCCTTCTGTCCGTCCTGGGTAAAACCCTGGCCGGGAAAAAGACCGCATAAATCTTTTTTCTGCAAATAGTTAGGCGATTTTTCTTGAGAGTAATAACCATCAGGGGCTAGCATTTTCGTGTGCAAACTAAAGATGTCAGATGATCGCAGTACTCCAGAGACGACGAAGGAGGAGAGCATGACACAGTCAGCAGAAGCGAAAAGAAAGAAATTTGCCGGAGTTCGTCATATGGGGACCCGGGCCGTCGTGGGGATCGCGGCGCTGATGGCTGTCCTGGGGGCCGGACGAACCACAGCCCGTCCAGACGGCGATGCTGCGGACCAGTTCCGGCCTGCGCCGGCCACCAGCGTAGCCGTGCAGCAAATGGAAAGCAGGGAAGATGACCTTGATTCCGGTCAGGTGGACTGGGTGATTGCCCATCTGGATGGGGGTACCGGCACAGAGCTGTCGCTGGAAACAGTCAACAATCTCGAGGCTTTGCTGGCCGGGCAGGCCCACCATCATCCCCGCCTGGCAATGGTCCGCACGCGCCTTGAGACCCTGCGGCAGGAACTTGAACTGAGGGAAGAGCTGGCCGAGCTTGATGTGCCAGAGCCGGAAGGTCCCGGTCGCGTCATGGATCCCCTGGGCCTCAGACCGGATCCGGATGGCTTTGGGCCGGCATGAGCTGAAACACAAACACGCATCGCTATGGTTTTCGGGACGCCTTTCACCGGGTGTCTCGTTCTTTTTTGTATTTCAGGGCAGTGAAACGGCCCCATAAAAGGCAAAGGGTTCGTCCCGGAATTTGGCCCACATCTGGTCGCCGTAACTGAAGTGCCACCATTCTGTTGGGTTGTTGACGAACCCGGCGCCAGTCATCAGCCAGTACAGCAGACGGCGGTTGGCGCGGGCTTCCTCGTCCGAAAAGGCCATGACCTGGCGGTCCGCCTCGAAATGGGGTGTGTGGGACAGGGCCGTCGCATCATCAAAAATGGATCCGAACCACAGGGGGCGTTTGCTGTTCTTCCAGCGCAGCTCGCAGTCCAGGGCTCCGCCTGTCAGATGGGGGGAAGGGGACAGAGGACCATCCGCAGGGCGGGCCCAGTAGTCCCCGACTTCTTCCATAACCCGGGCCCCGGAGAAGTCCGGATGGCGGCGACGGACCTCGGCCGGCATCCAGGTGTGGTAGAAAAAGGCCTGGACGGCGGTAGGCCGCCACCCGTCATAGATCCACAGCTCCAGCCCGGCTTCGGCCAGACGGTTCTGGATATCCAGAAGGCGGTCAATGATCCCGCGGCGCAAATACGGCCAGGGCGGTGCGCCGGGAACGGACGTGTAATAGGGCGGATTGTGGACCGAGTGGTAGAAGGTTTCTCCCGCCAGACCAAAGTCACTGGCCTTGACCAAAGGCTCCTGGTTCCGGGAATCGTCTAGGCTCAGGGGCCAGCTGCGATAGCCATGCCTTTTGTCCATGAGGGGCTGCCAGGGCGGAAGGGGCTTTTCGCGCAGAGCCTGCAAAGCACCAAAAGGGGAAGTCATCAACGTGTCTCCTGCAAGGCTGTCCGGATTTTTTCGGCAATATCCGCATAGATTCTGGCCTGGGAAGAGTCCGGACGCGACACCGTCACCGGCTCTCCCTGGTCGGAAGTTTCCCGGATCAGGGGATCCAGGGGGATTTCTCCCAGGAAGGGAATACCCTGTTTTTCCGCTTCGGCCTTCGCGCCGCCATGGCTGAAAACCGGGGTGGAGTGACCACAGTTCGGGCAGCAGAAAAAGCTCATGTTCTCCACCAGGCCCAGAACAGGGACGCCTGTTTTCCGGAACATGGCGACGCCGCGCCGGGCATCCAGAAGAGCGATATCCTGGGGTGTGGAGACGATAACCGCGCCGGCCAGCGGAACCTCCTGGACCAGGGTCAGCTGGGCGTCGCCTGTTCCCGGCGGCATGTCCACCACCAGGATGTCCAGCGTACCCCAGGCCACCTGCCGCAGCATCTGGCGGACTGCGCCCATAACCATGGGTCCGCGCCAGACCATGGCGCTGTCCTGCGGCACCAGAAATCCCATGGACATGAGCTTCAGCCCATGACGCTGCAGCGGCTCCATGATTTTGGGGCCAGCCAGTGCCGGGGTGCCTTCTGTACCCATCATCACGGGAATGGACGGGCCATGGATGTCTGCATCCATCAGGCCCACCTTCAGACCCTGCGCTGCAAGAGCCAGGGCCAGATTGACGGCCGTGGTGGATTTGCCCACGCCACCCTTGCCCGAGGCGACGGCGATAATTTTCGCAATGCCGGGAACGGGCGATGGTTGCTGCGGTGCGCGTCTGGCCTGGGGAGGTGTGGGCGCCGGGCGATGGGCAGTCAGGACGGCTGTGACTTTTCCTGTACCCGGCAGGGCCAGGACAGCTTTTTCCGCAGCCTGGCGCAGGCCCTCGAGGGCGGGTCCACGGGCCGGGTCCGCTTCCAGAACAAAAGAGATGGTATTTCCTTCCGCGTGGATATCCGACACCATCCCCAGGCTGACAATGTTCTGGCCCCGGTCCGGATCCATGACGCCTTCAAGGGCGCGGAGAATGTCTGCTTCTGTCGCTCTGGCCACGGGTATAATAACCTGATAGGTTCCGCAGGCCGAATCCTATACCGGAAAATACAACAGGATTCATCATCAGACCTTTTCTGTAGGGAAACGGATCATGTCATGGACAGGCCAGGGAGGAGGGGGGCCATGGGGCCCGCCGCCGGATGACGGTACAGAGGGCCAGAGAAAAAAGCCGGGCCCGGAAAAGCCCCGGCGCGGCCCTGCTCCACCCGGGCTGGAGGACATGATCCGCAAGGCCGGCGAGCGGCTGGGCGGATCCTTTCCCTTCGGCCATGGCGGCATGGGCCTTCTGGGACTGGCTGTCGCGGCTGTCATGGTCCTGTGGCTGGCCAGCGGTGTCTATCGGGTCCAGGCGGATGAAAGGGCTGTCGAGCTGTTCCTGGGCAAGGTGCATGGCGCGCCTGTGGGGCCCGGCCTGCATTATCACTGGCCCTGGCCGTTCCAGAGTGTCTACAGGGTCCGCACCCTGTTCGAAAACCAGGTTGTCATCGGGGCGGGAGAAGAGGTTCGCACCCGGGAGGTATTTTCGGGACGGATGATGCCGGCTTCCAATGCGGATGATGGCCTGATGCTGACGGGTGACAAGAACATCATCAACATCGTGTTTGCCGTGCGCTGGGTGATCAGCGACCCGGAAAAATACCTGTTCCGGGTCCGTGATCCGGAAGATACGGTGCGCAAGGCTGCGGCCAGCGCCATCCGCGAGGTGGTGGGCCAGACCCGGATTGACGACATTCTGACGGGAACAGGACAGGCTGCTGCGTCTGCTGACAGTGACACAGCCCAGAAAATATCCATAGATGTGCGCGCAAGTCTCCAGGGGATGCTGGACAGCTATGGGTCCGGTATCCAGGTGACCGGCGTAGAGCTGAAAACCGCCGAGGTTCCCCGGGAAGTAGTCCAGGCCTATCTGGAAGTACTGAACGCCAGCCAGGAGCGGGAGCGCCTGCGCAACGAGGCGGAAAGCTATCGCAACAGCATCCTGCCTGAATCCCGGGGCCAGGCCGAGCGTATCCTGCAGGAGGCCGAGGCCTATCGCGACAGGACAGTCAGCCTGGCGAAGGGCGAAGCCCAGCGATACATGTCGGTGTACGAGGCCTATACGCGCTCGAAGGATGTGACGGCCAGAAGGATGTACCTGGAAACCCTGGAAAGCATCCTGAGAGAGACACCGAAAGTTATTATTGACGATAACGCACTGAAGGGTCAGGGAGTCCTGCCCTGGCTTCCTCTGGACACTCTGGGTACAGGCCAGGTTCCGGCCATGCAGCAGCGCCACTGATAGAGGCAGCCATGAAAACTTTTGCCCCCCTTGCCCTTGTTGCCCTGCTTCTGGCCGTGATTATTGCCAGCGGGTCCTTCTTCGTTGTCACGCCGGCAGACCAGGCCCTGGTCCTGCAGTTCGGGGAAATCCGCCGTGTGGCCACTGAACCCGGCGTGTACGTCAAGATCCCCATGATCCAGAATGTGGTCTATCTGGACAGGCGGGTTCTGGATTTTGACCCCCAGGCCAAGCCGTTCATCCTGGGCGACAAGACCCGGCTGGTGGTGGATACCTTTACCCGCTACCGGATTACGGATCCGGTCCTGTTCTATACGTCTGTAGGCAACGAGGCCACGCTGCAGGCCCGTCTCGAGAACACGGTGGACGGGGCGCTGAGAGAAATTTTTCCGGCCGCGACCCTGGCCAACCTGCTTTCCCAGGACCGGGTGCGGGTCATGAAAACCATCCATGACCGGGTCAATGCCGATGTAAAGCGTTTTGGCATCGAGGTTATGGACGTGCGCATGCGCCGCGCCGATCTGCCTGCGGAAAACAGCGGAGCTGTCTTTGCCCGCATGAAATCGGAGCGGGAGCGTGAAGCGGCGGAGCTGCGCGCCCAGGGACAGCAGCAGGCCCAGGAAATCCGCTCACGTGCTGACCGCGAAAGAACCGGTATCCTGTCTGAAGCCCAGGGAAAGGCTGAAGTCCTGCGGGGCGATGCCGAGCGCCAGGCCATCGATATTGTGCGGGATTCCTATGGCAGGGATCCCCAGTTCTATGCCTTCTACCGCAGCCTGCAGGCCTACAGGAATGCCCTGACAGGCAGCAACACAACCCTTGTCCTGACGCCGCGCAGTGAATTTTTCCGCTATCTAAACGAACTGCCTTCTCGATAAACCCTGCCTTATTTTCGTCCAGGCCGGGGTATAGAAAGAATGGCAGAAATTCGTACAGTCAGGAGTGACAGAGGCACATGATGAAAAGGAATTTTCTGGTTCATGGTCTGGTGATGGCTGGCCTGTTGCTGGCCGCTGTTGTGCCTGTTCCCGCCCTGGCCCAGTCAAAGGCCCAGGCGCAGGTTCTGGAGCCTGTGGCTCCCCATCCCGATGCGCCGGCTTCCTTTGCCGATCTGTCCGAGCGTCTGCTGCCCTCAGTGGTGAACATTTCCACGACCCAGAACATTTCTCCCCAGAAGGGTGGCCGCCCCCTGCCGGACATGCCCCAGTTCCCCCCAGGGTCTCCGTTCGAGGAATTCTTCCGGGATTTCATGGAAAGGCATGGAGGCCCCGACAGCAGCCCCCAGTCCCGCAAGATCACCTCTCTGGGATCAGGGTTTGTCATTGATCCCAAGGGGTATGTGGTGACCAATAACCACGTGATCCAGGATGCAGATGAGATCACGGTTATCCTGCATGACGACACAAATCTGAAGGCGAAGGTTCTGGGCCGGGACTCCAAGACGGATCTGGCCCTGCTGAAAGTTGAGCCGTCAAAGCCGCTGACGGCTGTTCCCTGGGGCGACAGCGACAGCATGCGGGTGGGTGACTGGATCGTGGCCATCGGCAATCCCTTTGGTCTTGGCGGTACTGTCACGGCAGGCATCATTTCTGCCCGGGCGCGCGATATCAATGCCGGTCCCTATGATGACTTCCTGCAGACCGACGCGTCCATCAACCGGGGCAATTCAGGCGGACCCATGTTCAACCTGAAGGGCGAGGTGATCGGCGTGAATACAGCTATTTTTTCGCCCTCTGGTGGTTCTGTGGGCATTGGTTTTGCCATTCCGGCCACCATGGCCAAAAGCGTGATTGCCCAGCTGAAGGAACATGGCCGCACCCGCCGTGGATGGCTGGGTGTGCGCATCCAGGCCGTTACAGAGGATATCGCGGACAGTCTGGGCCTGAAGGATTCCAGCCAGGGGGCCCTTGTGGCCAGTGTCACGCCTGACGGCCCGGCTGCAAAGGCAGGGATCAAGGCCGGGGATATCATCCTGAAATTCAATGACAAATCTGTGAACGAGATGCGGCGCCTGCCCCGCGTGGTTGCGGAGACGCCGATTGGCCAGAAGGCTCCTGTGGTTCTGTGGCGCAAGGGCAGGGAAATGACCCTGAATGTCACCGTGGGTGAACTGGAAACCGCAGAGGATGAGGAAGAAGCCTCTGTGACAGAGGAAGATGGTCAGGCCATTCCCGAAAAAACAACAGAAGTCCTGGAGATGGGGCTGACAGCCCTGACTCCCGCACTGAGGGAGCGCCACGAGCTTGATGACAGCACCAAAGGCGTTCTGGTGGTCACCGTGAAGGAAGGCAGTGCCGCTGAGGACATAGGTCTGCGCCCCGGTGATGTGATTGCCGAGGTTGGTCAGGAAGAGGTTGAAAAACCGGAGGACGTGGCCAAAAAGATTAAGGACGTCAAATCCGCCGGCCGCAAGACGGTTCTTCTTCTGGTCAACAGGAAGAATGACCTGCGCTTCGTGGCCCTGCAGCTGGGGACGGAGAAAAAGTAAGGTACAGGAGCCTGGAGCCAGTAACCTGTATATTTACTGGTTACTGGTGTCGGGGTTCTGGACCCCGGCCACAGCCGTATCCTCTCCGCGCACCAGGGGCTCGAGGGCAGGGGCCAGGGCCTTCAGCAGCTGGGCCGGAAGGGCGCTGGTGAATTTGTAGTTCGCAGCGTTATTGCCATGAACGTGTGCCGTAACAGTTCCAAAGAAATTTTCACCAATGAAAAACACGAAGGTGGCGGTCCGGTTGACCACCCGTGAGTTCAGAAGTTTTCCGCCGGGACCCCAGGTTTCAAAGCGGTGATCTCCTGTCCCTGTCTTTCCACCGACAGGAATAGTATTGCCCTGCAGATCAGAAAAGGTCCCATGGATTCTCTGCGCTGTGCCATGGGTGGCCACATCCACCAGGGCGGCATGGAGTGTTTCGGCGACCTCGGGGGCCATGACGCGTTCCGGCTGTCCGACCTGGCGCCGCATCAGGGTTTCCCAGGGGGTTCCCTCTGCAAAATGCATCTGGCGGATGCGGATGACGGGGACTTTCAGTCCGTGGTTCAGAATAATGCCCACCAGTTCCGCCAGGGCGTCAGGCCTGTCGGCGGAGCTTCCGATGGCCGTGGCCAGGGAAGGGACCAGGGATTCAAAAGGATAGCCCAGACTGGCCCATTGCGCATGGACCAGGGAAAATGCCTCTTCCTCCATCAGGGTGCGGATGCGGATGTTCTGTGCGGCTGTCCGTTTCGAGTGCAAAAGCCAGGCATAGCTTTCCTGGCGCTGGTCCGCGCTGGCCTCCAGCACCTGGCTGCGTGTAGCGCCGGGCCTGGTGCGCAGGTATCCCACAAGCCACAGCTCGAGTGGATGGACGCGGGCCAGATATCCCCGGTCTGCCAGGCTGTATTTTCCGGGAGCATGCTTGTCATAAAGCTTTCTGGCCATTTCGGGGGCCGGGATCGACGCAGGTATTTTCTGTTTCAGGAACAGGGACAGCTCCTCAACCGTTCCCTCAGGCCGTACGGACCGGAAAATGACGGTCAGACGCTCTGCCGTACGCCGTCCCCGGCTGACCAGAAGATCCAGCGCCTGATCCGGGGATTTTCCCTGATAGCGCTTCCAGAAGCCTGAAAGGTAGACGCTGCCCTCCCGGTCAGCAAAGCGTTCCAGATAATCCTGTCTGGCAGGATGATCCGCATCGGCCAGGACACCTTCGCCCGTATCTGTGCCTTCTGACCTGTAAAAGGCCACGATATCCCGCATAAGCCGGATAAAGGGCAGGTTGATGGAATGGCGGAAGGCCTCGCGTACTGCGACTGTCTTTCCATTGTCATCGGGGTCGAAATTGACAAAGGTGTGAAGACCGCCCCCCGTAAAGAAATTCTCTCCCGGATTTGCAGAATACTGCCGGCCCATGGCTGCATCCAGCATGGTTTTCAGATCACTGTTCCCCGTTCCTGACAGATAGCCTGCAGCCCAGCGGGAGAGGGGGTCCGGCGCCTCGGCGGCCATGGCAGCCAGGTCTTCTGCGGACAGGGAGGAGAAACGCTCATGCAGCTGTCCGACAATGCCCAGATAGGTAGCCAGGGTGCGCAGCTTTGCGGTTGATCCCAGATCCAGTCTGGACTTTTCATTGATATCCAGTGGCTGGTCCCAGTTATCAGCCTGGACGCGGACGAAATTTGCATTTCCCCGCCTTTCCAGAAGGGTAAAGCTGTAGATAACCCTGGCCGGATCCGCATTGTCCAGAAGCCGGAAACCCACCAGCCCGCTTTTTTCCAGGAATGCCGGATCCTTCAGTTTATGCAGAAGGGCAACGACCTTTTCCTGGGTAGGCAGGTCCAGGGTCGTATCCACATTCAGGTCCAGCCGGTCCAGCTGGTACAGGCCCGGCAGGCCCAGCATGGCCAGAAGGTGGTTGCGTATGGCATTGGGAGCTTTCTGGTCCACGAACGATACAGGATCAGGCACGGGATCCTTTGCCGCAAAGGTCAGAGGCATGGCCAGGGCCGCATCACGCAGGGGCTGGCTGATAATGCCGGCAGAGGCCAGAAGGCGCAGATGGCTGCCCACCAGTTTTTCCAGGGCGGGCCGGTTGCTGACCAGATAGAACGATGGGCGACGCTGGGCCAGAAACAGGGACAGGACCTGCCTGTAGACCAGAGCCTGCCGGGCCAGGTCCAGCTCGGTCCGTGGCTGGCTGCGCAGGATGCGGTTGGCTGTGCGGAAGTCTGTTCCGAACCAGGCCCACAGGCCGTCGCCGATGCCGTTCACCTCGCCAAACCGGCCGCGGGCCGACAGGGGGGTAGAGTTGATGTAGTCCACAACGATCTGCTGGCGGTGCCGCGTCGTGTTCTGGCCATCCATATAGGCCCTGACGCTGGCGGAGACCATCTGGCGCAGCTTTTCCCGGGCCCCGTCTGTCCGCCCGTTGGGGGAGTGACGGTATTTCTCGATCTGCGTTGCCAGGGTGCTGCCCCCCGGAATGCGGCCGCCCAGACCCGTCAGCTTCAGCGGAAGGGCCAGGACGACAGCCCCCAGCCTGTCCCATTCGATGGCAGGATTGTGCCTGGGAAATGCCGTATCCAGAAGCTCCCGGTTTTCGATAAACAGAAGGGTCTGCGTCACCAGGGATGGGACGTTCTCAAAGGTGTCATAGACTCTTTCGGGGTAGAGGGCGTTGTAAAGAATGGTACCCGTCCTGTCCTTCAGGATCAGTCCGGCCTGGGCCCGGGCATGCCAGGGTGCAAAACCGCCATGGCGCACAAACCATTCCAGGGCGGGCGATGCCCGGGCCTGGACCAGAATGGCATAGCCCGCCTTTGCAGCGTTTGTGACATAGCCGGACAGGCCGGCGTAGCCCAGTCGCTCGTTATAGGGGCCGGTTTCCGGCCAGGGGATGTGGGGGCTGGGACCTTCCGCCACAGTATAAATCAGCGTCTGCGCAAAGCGTGACAGATAACGCGCCTGGAGCTCAGAGGTCCGCATTTCGTGGGCGACAGCGCTGCCCAGCCAGACGGCTGCGCCGGCCAGAACACCGCAGGATAAAAGACGTATGGCCCGCCTGCGCCCGGGTTTCGGGGGCCGGGAAGGCTTCTGGCGTGGTCTGGATCGGGACATGCACCATCAATTACGCCCCCCGGCCCTGAATGCAACCGGAATTTTTCGGTATGGGTTCCATTGCAAAAATCCGGCTGATGGAGTACTCAGGGGCAGGATTTCGGGGCAGGGGAAGCACGCATGGATACCGGTCAGCTGCAGAAAAAAGTCTGTGATGTGCTGGGGCCTGATGTGCTGGAGGCTGTTGTCCTGAAGGGCGAACTGGCCATCCGCGTTGCGCGCGACCGGCTGATGACCGTCATGAAAACCCTGCGCGATCACCCGGATCTGTGTTGTGAGCAGGTCATGGATATCTGCGGCGTGGACTGGCCTGACCGGCCTGAGCGGTTCGAGGTGGTGTACAACCTGCTCAGCCTGCGCCATAACCACCGCCTGCGGGTCAAGGTATCCACGGACGCAGACACTCCCGTGGTTTCCGTTGTCTCCGTGTGGCCTGTGGCTGGCTGGTTCGAGCGCGAGACCTGGGACATGTACGGTGTACTGTTCGACGGGCATCCCGACCTGCGCCGCATCCTGACGGACTACGGGTTTGAGGGGCATCCCCTGCGCAAGGAATTCCCCCTGACCGGCTTTGTGGAGATGCGCTATGACGACGAGCAGAAGCGCGTGGCGTATGAGCCTGTGAAACTGTCCCAGGAATTCCGCCGCTTCGACTTCCTCAGCCCCTGGGAAGGCATGACCAGCGTCATGCTGCCTGGGGATGAGAAGGCCAAGGCACGCGGATAATCAAACGGATAATGGCCATCTGGCTTCAGCTTCCTCCGCTTCCGGTGCTCACGTACTGTAACGTACGCTCCGCTCCGGTTCTCGAAAGCCTTGTCATCTGGCTCATTCTGCGTTGATTGTCCGCGTGCCTGCAAAAGCCGTAAAGTAAATAATTTGGCCGAGTCAGGGCTGCTTCGGTTTTCTACGCCCCCATCATGACCAAGGATGTGTTGCCCCCGGCGGCGGTTGTGTTCACCGACAGGGTACGCTCGGTGCAGAAACGGTACAGGTAATGCGGGCCGCCCGCCTTGGGGCCGGTACCGGAGAGGCCCTCGCCGCCGAAGGGCTGTACGCCCACCACTGCGCCGATCATGCTGCGGTTCACATAGATGTTTCCGACCGGCGCGCGTTCAGCGATGTATCTCACGGTGTTTTCGATACGGCTGTGGATTCCCAGGGTGAGGCCATAACCGGTGCGGCGGATGGCCTCGAGTACCGGATCCAGCTGTCCGGCCGGGTAGCGCACCACATGCAGGACGGGGCCGAACACTTCGTTTTTCAGGTCGTCCAGGCTGTCCAGCAGCCATGCACCGGGCGCCAGGAAAGTACCGTGGGCGCAGTCATCCGGCAGAGGCGCTTCCAGCAGCTGGCGGCCCTGGTCGCGCAGTTTCTTCGTGTGCGCCTGCAGACCCTCCAGCGCCCCCTTGTCGATGATCGGTCCCACGTCAGTGGAGAGCTTTCCGGGATTGCCCACGCGCAGTTCCTGCACCGCGCCTTTCAGCATGGTGATAATCTTGTCTGCCGTGTCTTCCGGCAGGAACGCCACCCGTCCGGCGGAACACCGTTGTCCCGCCGAGCGGAACGCGCTGGTGACCAGGTCGTCCACCACCTGTTCGGGCAGGGCGCTGGTGTCCACGATCATGGCATTCTGGCCGCCGGTTTCCGCTATGAACGGCACGATGGGGCCGTTGCGCGCCGCCAGGGACTGATTGATGCGCCGGGCGGTTTCGGTGGAGCCGGTAAAGGCTACGCCGGCGATGCGATTATCAGCAACCAGACGGCCGCCGATGGTTGACCCGCTGCCGGGCAAAAAGGCCAGAGCATCGCCGGGAATGCCTGCCTCATGCAGGATCTGCACGGCGTGGAATGCAATCAGCGGGGTCTGGGCAGCGGGCTTGGCGATCACTGTATTGCCACTGACCAGTGCTGCGGTCACCTGGCCCATGAAGATGGCCAGCGGGAAGTTCCAGGGGCTGATACATACGAACACGCCCCGGCCACGCAGCGACAGTGTGTTTTTCTCCCCTGTAGGGCCGGGCATCAGGGCGGGCTCGGCCAGTTTCTCCCGGGCCTGGGCGGCATAATAGCGGCAGAAGTCCACCGCCTCCCGCACTTCGGCCAGCGCGTCGGGAATGGTCTTGCCGCCTTCGCGCACGCACAGGGCCATGAATTCAGTGCGGTGTTTTTCCAGAAGATCCGCTGCCCGATCCAGGCACGCGGCCCGCTCTGTGGCCGGTGTGCGGTCCCAGTCCGGAAAAGCCTTCAGCGCCACATCCAGCGTTTTTTCCACAAGGTCGGCAGAAGCCTCTTCCACCGTGCCTGTGGTCTGGCGCAGGTCTGCGGGATTGCGCACGGGCCGTGCGGTGCCGGTGTGGGGTTTGCCGCCAATCAGGGGTGCCGCCGTCCATGGGCCTGTACTGTCCATGTTTTTCAGCAAAGGTCCGGTGACTGCAGGGTCACTTAGATCCAGCCCCCAGGAATTCTGCCGCTCAGGACGGAACATATCTACGGGCAGGGTGATTTTCGGATGGGGGATCATCTCAAGCTTCTCCACAGCAGTCACAGGGTCGGCGATGATAGTGTCGATGGACAGGCTGTCGTCGCGGATACGGTTGACGAAGGAACTGTTGGCTCCGTTTTCCAGCAGACGGCGCACCAGATAGCCCAGCAGGTCCTCGTGATTGCCCACGGGCGCATAGATGCGCGAAGGGATTATTGATGTGACCTGGTCGTGCAGCGCCTCGCCCATGCCGTACAGACGCTGGAACTCGAAACCGGCGGGGCTATCGCCGGCCATTTCCAGAACAGCAGCAATGCTGTGGGCGTTGTGCGTGGCGAACATGGGGAACACGGCATCGCGGGCATCCAGCAGGCGGCGGGCGCATACCAGCCAGGACAGGTCGGTGGAGATCTTGCGGGTAAAGACAGGATAACCCTCCAGGCCCCGCTCCTGCCCGCGCTTGATTTCTGTGTCCCAGTAGGCGCCCTTGACCAGACGGATGGGCATCCGGCGGCCGGTCTGACGCGCAAGGGCGATCAGCCATTCTGCCGAAGCCATCGCCCGCTTCTGATAGGCCTGGAGGGCGAGGCCAAACCCCTCCGATCCTTTCAGGGCCGGATCTGTAAAAACGGCTTTTATGACATCCAGAGAGATATCCCAGCGGTCAGCCTCTTCCGCGTCGACAATGATAGTGATGCCTGCTTCTTTGCCTTTTGCAGCCAGGGCCAGCAGGGGTGGGACCAGTTCCGCCATGACCCGGTCGCGCTGGGCGATGTCGTAGCGCGGATGCAGGGCGGACAGCTTGATCGACACGCCGGGACTTTCGAACAGGCCGCGGCTGCCCCGGGCCCTGCCCACGGCCTCGATGGCTTCAGCGTAGTTCCGGAAATAGCGGTCTGCATCAGCCTGGGTGCGCGCGCCTTCGCCCAGCATGTCATAGGAATGCGTGTAGCCTTTTTTCTCGTCATCCCTGGCGTTCTTCAGGGCTTCGTCGATGGTTTCACCCATGAGGAACTGGCGGGCCAGGATCCGCACCGCCTGCGTGATAGCCTGGCGGATAACGGGTTCGCCCACCCGCGCCACCACACGCTTCAGCAGGTTTGCGCCGTCCTGGCCCATCTCTATCACCCGGCCCGTCAGCATCAGTGCCCAGGTGGAGGCATTCATGAACAGGGTATCGGATTTGCCCAGATACTTCTCCCATGCGCCTTCGCCCACCTTGTCGCGGATCAGGGCATCCGCCGTGATTTTATCGGGAATGCGCAGCAGGGCCTCCGCCACGCACATCAGGGCCACGCCCTCCTGCGTCGACAGGCCGAACTGCTGCAGGAAACTGTCCAGCAGGGTAAAGCGGGTCTTGCTGCCGCGCACCCCCTCCACCAGCCCGTACGCCCGGTCCCGGATCCGGGCGCGCAGATCTGCGCGCCAGGCCGCCGCAGCCAGCAGGCGCTTCACGGCCGCGGCCTCATCCTCGCGGTACGCCGCGGTCATGGCAGCGCGAAAGGTATCCGGATGTGGGGAGGAAGCGGGCATGGGGTCACCTGAAGGCAGGATGATGCTTCCTTTCTTTTAACACAGGCATGGCCTGACTGACAGCATGCAACAAACCCCGTTGCCTTGAGACGGGGCATGGCGTAGCGTGTCGTGGACTGTCGTTTCCTGCCGTCTTTTCAGGTTTTCCCGCCCATGACCAGAAATCCTTCCCTGCGGCGCCGTATGCGCCAGACCCGCATTGTGGCCACGCTGGGGCCGGCCTCGGCCTCGGCCGACATGATCCGCAAGCTGTTTGATGCGGGCGTAGATGTATTCCGCCTGAACTTCAGCCATGGGAAACAGGAAGACCATGGCGAGCGGGTCCGCCTGATCCGCGAAGTGGAAAAGGAAACCGGCCGTCCCGTCTGTATCATGGCGGACCTGCAGGGCCCCAAGCTGCGCGTGGGGACTTTCGCGGATGGATCCATCATGCTGGCTGCGGGTCAGCGCTTTCGTCTTGATCTGGACCAGGCCCCCGGTGACGGGCGGCGTGTCAGGCTGCCACATCCGGAAATCCTGCAAGCCTTGCGGCCGGGAGCGAACCTGCTGCTGGATGACGGCAAGATCCGCCTGAAGGTTCTGGAATGCGGGTCAGATTTTGCGGAAACGGAAGTGGTCATCGGCGGAAAACTGTCTGACCGCAAGGGTGTAAATGTTCCTGACGTGGTTATTCCCCTGTCCCCCCTGACGCCCAAGGACCGCGAGGACCTGCGCTATGCGCTGGACGCAGGCGTGGACTGGATTGCCCTGTCCTTTGTCCAGAAGCCGGATGATATTGCCGAGGCGCGCAAGCTGATCGGCAACCGTGCGGCCTTGCTGGCCAAGATCGAGAAGCCTTCGGCCATCACGCACCTGACCGAGATTGTCCAGATGTCCGACGGGCTGATGGTGGCCCGCGGCGATCTGGGTGTGGAAATGCCCACCGAGGATGTCCCGGCCCTGCAGAAGCGCATCCTGAAGGAATCCCGCCTTGCGGGCCGGCCGGTCATTGTGGCGACCCAGATGCTGGAATCCATGATTTCGACCCCCACGCCCACGCGGGCCGAGGCCTCGGACGTGGCCACGGCCGTCTATGACGGTGCAGATGCCGTGATGCTGTCGGCCGAGACGGCTTCGGGCCAGTACCCGCTGGAAGCCGTGTCCATCATGGACAGGATCATCCGCCGCACGGAAAGCGACCCCTCGTATCGCACCATTATTGACGCCTGGCACCTGGAGCCGCAGCATACCTCCGCCGACGCCATTACGGCCGCCGCGCGCCAGGTGTCGGAAACCATTTCTGCCGCCTGCATCGCCACATTTACGGAATCAGGATCCACCACCCTGCGCGCGGCGCGTGAGAGGCCCGCTGTTCCCATCCTGTGCCTGGCGTCCCGGCCCGAGATTGCGCGCCGCCTCACCATGGCGTTCGGCGTCCATGCTTTCTGGACCACCGACATCGTGACCGAAGCGGATATGGTCCAGAAAGCCTGTGCCATCGCCCGTCAGGACGGCCTTGCAGCCGTCGGCCAGAAGATCGTCATCACCGCCGGCGTTCCCTTTGGCAAGCCGGGCACCACAAACCTTCTGCGCATCGCCCGGATCGAGGAGTAGCCAGCCATGATCGTCCTGGGATTAACCGGGTCGATTGGTATGGGAAAGTCTGCAGCGGCTCTGATGTTGCGGAGTATGGGCATTCCGGTCCATGACTCTGATGCGGCGGTCCATGCCCTGATGGCTCCTGGGGGAGAGGCGGTGGATCCTGTCCTGGCCCGGTTCCCGGGCACAGGCAGCAGGGCTGGCGGGATTGACCGCAAGGCGCTGGGGCAAAAAGTCTTCAATGATCCTGAAGCCCTGGAAGCGCTGGAAAAAATCCTTCATCCCCTGGTGCGCGAGCGACAGGACCGGTTTCTGGAAGAACACCGGAGGAAGGGAGAACCGCTGGTGGTTCTGGAAATTCCCCTGCTGTTCGAGACGGGGGCGGACCGGCGCGTGGACGCAGTGATGGTGGTGACGGCGCCGCGCCATATCCAGGAAAAACGGGTACTGTCCCGGCCTGGCATGACGCGGGAAAAATTCAGCTGGATCCTGTCACACCAGATGCCCGATACGGAAAAGCGCAGGCGGGCGGATATCATTCTTCAGACAGGGCAGGGGCGTGCCCGGGTGTGGCACACCCTTCGCGCCATTGTCAGGGACCTGGATAGAGGAGTTTCCGGTTCCATGCCAGCTGGTCTTCTGTCAGCTGGAAGCCGACCAGGATCCGGCGGGAGGCAGGGTCGACACCCTCCGGCAGGGGAATGATCTGGGTCAGTTCCTCTTCCGTTTCGCCGGATGACTTTCCATCCTCGAATTTAATGGCGGTCGGGAATTCTTCTTTGATCAGGATATTCTCCTGGTCATCGGTAATCGCCACAAAATAGGTGAAAGAGGCGGTATCGCCGCTCATGGCAGGCCCCCGCGCCGCAACAATTTTCAGCTTCAGGTCCACCTCGACCCTGCCGGTATCAAAGGAGCAGCCACCACCAAACCCTTCCAGGCGGGCCTCGAACAGGGCCGCTCCAGGGGCCGGTTTTACGCCATCAGCGAACTGGTCCAGGTGTACCGCATCACCCACAAAGGCGACAGGAGGACATTGCTGTCCGGCAGCCTGTGCGTTTCCCGGGAAAACCACAAGACAGGACAGAAGCAGAAAACAGGAAAGGCGGGCAGAGGACATGGAATATCCGGTTCTGACGGGGCAAGCCAGGATCACTGTAGACAACGCTTGCCTGTCTGACAAGCCGGGGAAAATTACGGTGTGGGAGTTACAGGCGGGCCGCCTGCTCCCGGACCGGAAGTCCCGCTGGCTGGGCCAGGTGCTGGAGGTTTTCGCTTCCTTTCAAAGGCCCTGAGCCTGTCTGTCAGGATTTCGGGAAACCCGGCTTTCTCAAGGGCATCAATGGCAAGTGCGACATTGTCTATCTGCAACAGGGCCATGGAGGCTCCCCCGCCGGGAATAACGGATTGTCCCTCCCGGACCGGATATTTGTATCCGGCCTCTTTCAGGAAGGACTTCAGGCGCTCCATAACAAGATCCGGATCCTGTTTGATGACCGGAAAAAACCTGACTGTAACAGGTCTCTGCGGGGACCCGGTGCGGTATTCCACAGACATTTCCGCCAGGAAGATATCTGGCTGGCCTGTTTCATTGTTGGCCAGATGCCATGCCTTTTCTGAAGCAAAACTGAAGGTGATCTTGTGCAGCATTCCACCGGTATTCGGTGCGGAATAATCAGTGATGGTGCAGGGGTGCCCCTCTATGTCCTGTTTCGTCCTCGTTGTACTTCCAGTTCTTGATTTTCCGGTGATTCCCATGATTCCTCCTGCTTCAGGTTTCTGCCTTTTTCTGTAACGGCCAGGAATGGCAATGGCCCCATGGATCCCGCACAATCCATCCTTTTACATCAGAACCCTCAAGGTATGACGGTCCGACAGGAACCTTGCCGTAACCGTCGGGAATATCCAGTACATAGGTGGGCTGGCACAGTCCGGAAACCCGGCCGCGCAGGGCTGCCATGATCCTCTGGCCCTCTTCCAGGCTGAGGCGGAAACGGGCTGTGCCCGGGGCCAGATCCGGATGGTGAAGGTAATATGGCTTGACCCGGGCCCGGACCAGACGGCGGAACAGCTCTTCCAGCACAGCCGGATCATCATTGACGCCGCGCAGCAGGACAGTCTGCGCGACCAGGGCAATGCCGGCATCCGCCAGTCGCCGGATGGCTTCTACGGCTCCCGATGTCAGCTCCCGCGGGTGGTTGGTGTGGATGGCCATCCACACAGCGCTGTCGGTGGTTTTCAGGGTGGAGACAAGATCTTCTGTCACCCTGTCAGGATCCACCACAGGGACCCGCGTATGCAGGCGGATCACATCCAGATGTGCAATGGCATCCAGCCTTTTGACAATATCAGCCATACGCCGGGGCGACAGCATCAGCGGATCGCCACCGGTCAGGATCACTTCACGGATCTGTGGATTGTTGTGGATATATCCAAGGGCCGCATCCAGATCTTTCGCCGACATGGACTCCCCGCCAGGGCCGACCATTTCACGCCGGAAACAGAACCGGCAATAGACAGGACAGGCATGCAGCAGTTTCAGCAGCACCCGGTCAGGATAGCGATGCACCAAGCCGGGAAGGGGGCTGTGAGCCGCATCGCCGATGGGGTCTGTCACTTCTTCCGGTGATGTATGGAGTTCCGCTGTATCCGGGACAAACTGGCGTGCAATGGGGTCATCAGGATCATCCGGTCTGATCAGTGCGGCCATGGCTGGCGTGATGGCTATGGCGTATTTTTCAGCAACAGGGACAAGTTTATCCTGTTGTCCGGGTGAAACAAGCCCGGCCCGCACCAGATCCTCCGGACTGTGCAGGGTCCGCGTCACTCGGCCCGCGGCTGTTCAGCCTGTTCTGCAGGGGGTGCCGGTTCAGCCGGAGCAGCGGTATCAGAGGGAGCAACGGGGGAAGTGGCCGCAGGCGCGGTTTCTGTCTGCTCAATCAGGCTCTGCAAATCTGTCTGTCCGGCCTTGCGATGTCCACCAGCCATGATGGCCAGGGTAATGCTGGTCAGCATGAAGCAGGTCGCCAGGATGGCTGTCGTGCGGGTCAGCAGGTTTCCGCTGGCCCGCGCTGTCATCAGGCCGCCCATGGTGCCGCTGCCGATTCCAAGGCCGCCGCCTTCGGACCGCTGCAGCAGGATGATCCCCACCAGCGCC
>JALYJY010000009.1 GCA_030775045.1 Pseudomonadota bacterium
CCTGAATACCCTGCGGATCGTGGAGGACTGCGGCCTGACGTGGCTGCACGTGTTCCCCTACAGCGCCCGCCAGGGAACGCCGGCCGCCCGCATGCCCCAGGTGTCCGCCCCGGTGCGGAAGGAAAGGGCCGCCCGCCTGCGCGCGGCGGGAGAGGTTGCTGTGCGAACGTTCCTGGCCGGCCGTGTGGGAACGACAGACCGTGTGGTGGTGGAAAAGGACGGCGTATCCGGTCATACGGAACATTATGCGCCGGTGCGGCTGACGGCCTCCTCTGTGCCCGGATCGCTGGTGCCTGTGCGCATCACAGCGGCAGATGGATCAGGCCTGATGGCTGAACCCGTCAGTCCTGCCTGAAATGGCGCAGGCCCCGCTGGATTTTGCTGGCGGCCACAACGGCGAGGGCCTGGCCGGCATCCGCGAGACAGCGGCTTCCGAAAACGGGAGCAATCATGCCCAGAAAAAGTCCCGCAGCCGATATTCCGCCGACAACTGCACGGATTGCCTGTCCGGTGCTGCCTGATTCCAGGGCCTGATACACAAAAAAGCCCCCTGCAGCAGGAAGGGAAAAGACGCTTCCAAGCCATGCTGCAGCGCCCATCCCGGCAAGAAAAGGCCTGTCAGGGAGGGGGGTTGTTATCTCGGCCCACCGCGCCTCTGCGGCCAGCCCGCGCACCAGGCCGGAGACCGGCTGTGTTGCGTATTTTTGATTCCTTTTCATACCCTTACCCGTCCGACCTGTTCTGAACGCCCTGATTATATACCGGGAATTGCTTTCATACAGAAGGAGTATCCGGTCTGGCGGAATTGCAGGCCGGCAGCTGGTTCCCCATAAAGTCCTGCATTACACATTACAGTGTATGTGTGGAGGACAATATGGCATCCGGAATCCTGAGAGCATTGTCCCTGACCGGTTTGCTGGCGGTTTCTGCCTGTGGACCGGAGGACAGGGGAGACACGCTGGCCCAGGTTATCAATGGTTCGGCCGGCACGGGATTTGATTTTTCCGGGCTGGACAGCCGTTGTTCGCGTCTGGAGATGAGTGACCGGGTCGATGGCCTCAACAGCTCCCACATGTTTGTAAACTGCGTCCTGCCCGATGAAAAAAATGAGGTCATGGCCCTGGAGCGGACTCATGGACCCGGCGATCAGGACAGGCGCTCGGCCACGGAATATCTGGAACCGGGAACCCTGCTGGCCCATGTTCCGGGTGAGGAGGAAGGCGAAGGCAGTATTGTTGTGCGAAGTCCTGATGGCGTTGTCCGCCATTTCCCTGAGGACAAGCTGTCGGCTGCGGAACTTGGCGCCTTCCGGACTCTGGCCACCCGGGCCATTGCGCATTTCCAGGGTGAGTCCGCAGGCCGCGCCCGGTTCCATGACCAGGAGGAACTGGAAGCGGATCTGCAGCGCCCCCGCTATCTGCTCATGCTGCAGCAGACGCAGCAGGATGTCCGGTCAGAGTACCTGGAATACCGGCCCGGATCCCTGATCGTGAACTATCGTTCGGCAGGCTGTATCGCCCTGTTTGGCGATTTCCCCCTGCTTGACGCGCCCGCACCAGCTCTCAACACCTCAGGCCGGTGCAGGGCACAGGGCATCCAGACTTTCGGCTACCGGCCGTTGATTACAGTCCCCTGATCAGGCTGTGGGGGCAGACAGGATAACAGTAGGCGGTTTCCGTATTGCAGGCTGCGTCCCTGCAGGGGGGTGCCAAATGATGACAACTGGTGCTTCCAGACGGGATTCGGGCGGCCCATAAATTCTGATAAAGGCATCAACAAGGGGTTTTATTACGTCTGTATAATCTGCAGCGGATATTGTAATGGCAATTTTTCCGGTTTCTCCGGTATGGCGATTTACAATTCCAATTCCCATAGCCTGAAGAATGGCGACCATTGCGGCACGGTTTTCTGTTGCGGAAAGCCACAGGGTGCGAGTCTGTGCGTCTTTATCATCTGACATCCTGTAGCGCCATACACCATCCGGATTCTTTTCAGATGCCACGGGGTCCCTGTCGATCTGCCAGTGGGCCCCAAAAAATCTTTTCCGGGTTCTGGTCGGAATGTCTGGCTGCATGGGCGTGTCCTGTTCATGTGCTGTCATGATCTGTATATCATGATCCCGGACAGTTTTTTGCTTTCATTCCAGGATATTCATCATGGCTTCGTCCCCCGTTTCCGGAAAAAGGCGCCGGACCAGCGGCATTTGCCTTCTGGTGATATTTTCTCTGGTCCTGGGGGCGGCCAGTTTCCTGGGCCGGTTCCACTGGGTTCTGGACAACCTGGGCCAGTTCCGCTGGCAGTGGGGTGCCGGTTTTCTGGTTCTGGCACCGTTGTCCTGGTGGGAAGAGTGGCGCCTGAAAAAACGTCCTGTGATGGCCGTTCTGTGTCTGGTGATGATGATTGTCAACGCGGCCCTGGTGGTGCGTCTGATGCCCGTCAGTCAGTATTTTCGGGAAGCGGAAATGCCACCCGGCAGGATGCGGTTCATGACCGCCAACCTGTACCACAGCAATCCCTGCCGCGAATGCTTTCTGGAGACGGTCCGGAAAACGGACCCTGATTTTCTGGCTGTGCAGGAGGTAAGCCATAACTGGGCTGCATCGCTGGAGGGACTCCGGCAACAGCTTCCCCACCGGGTTGTGAAGCCCCGGTATGACGCCTTCGGGATCGGCTTTTTCAGCCGCTGGCCTGTGGTGTCTGTGACACAGACCAGCCATGAGGGTGACGGGACTTTCCCGATGCTGCGGGCGGTTCTGGAAACGCCGGCCGGTCCGGTGGCCGTCATGGTTGTTCATCCGCCGCCACCGGCGGGCGGAGAGCTGGCCGCCATCCGGAACCACCAGCTGCAGGATATCGCAGACGATACCGCCCTGATGAAAGCCCCTGTGGTGGTCCTGGGCGATTTCAACGCCACGCCCTGGTCGCCGCATTTCCGGGTTCTGGAAAAGACCGGCGGTCTGCACAACGCCCTGTTCCTGCCCACCTGGCCGTCAGGAATCTGGCCCCTGTACATCCCCATCGACCACATCCTGGTGAAGGGCCTGGACGTTCTGGACAACAGGACAGCCCGCATCGAAGGCTCGGACCACCTGGCGCGGGTAACTGATGTGGCAGCGCAGGCTCTGAATGGCCTGGGACGATTTTCGCCGCGTTTATGAATTCCGGAGACAGGGATTTTATCTGTTCATGATTTTTGATAAGTTTTCTTCCTGTTAAAAGCCGATTGTTTCCATTCTGGCAGGAGAAAAACCATGTCATCACAGGCAAAGCTTTTTCTGGTTGCCCTGGCCGATGCTGCGGGCATGGCATGCAGTGCCGGCAACAGTTTTCTGGGAGATGCGGAAGATGCTCCTGCAGACGGCAGGAATCTCCTGGCTCGCTATTCCGTCATGGTGCCAAAAGGGTCCCTGACCTGGCAGGCCCTCCGGACAGCGACTTCTGACGGAAAGAGCGAGAGCCACACGATGGGTATTTACCTGGACAATTGTCCGGAGGCTGAAACCGCGCTGCTGGAGGATCAGGAAGGAGTCAGGAACTGGGGCAGTATCACAGCGGCACATGCTGCCCTGTGGGGAATATCAAGGGCGCCGGGACAGGCCGACGACGAGGGAAGCAGGAAGCTTGATGAACTGTATGTCAGCAGCCTCATCCGGTTCCAGAATGCGGTGGAAGGTTATTACAGCACCCTGTATTTCGCCCAGCTGGCATGCGGGGAAAATGACAGGGGAGAGGAATGGCTCAGAAAATGGCCCTGTCCGCCGGCAGCTGTTGAGAACCTGGCCATGGCAACAGTAAATCTGGGAGTCGGTGCTGAACAGTATGTGGGCACAGTCGGCAATCCCCAGGTCTTTCGGGACAGGAACACATTTCACAGTCTGTATGTTGCCGCCTTTGGCACCAGGGACGGGATGCTGAAAGGCTATCAGGGGACCCGCTTCCCCCTGTGGGCCGGAAGCAGTCCCCGATGCGTCAGGCCTGGATCACGGGTTGACGAGGATGCCACCAGGCGGGACAGGGGGTGGATGGAAGAAGGCGACCCCAACAAGGACCCCGGCCACTCCATTTCCAATTACGTAAGGACATACGGGCTGGATCCATGGAGATATCCGAAATCTCCGGGAGATGACAGTTCCGGACAGCCCGTGCCCTGAAATCAGGCCCGGGGGGCAGGGGCGGAATTTCTGACTGCTTCAGGGACCGGTACATTCAGGGTCCTGGCTGCAGCAACAGTATTCCCCGCATCAATGGCCACCGTACTGTAAAGTGTTCCCAGAACCCGGGATACCATATCCCTTGTTATGATATGATTTTCGGGGGGCATGGAAAGCCCCTGCTCTGTACACCATCCTGGAATTTCTTTCCCCTGATCCGGAGAAAAGCCGGACAGGGCAAATAGTGCATTCCTTATTTCCCGGCGACGGTCATACTTGGTCCGGAGATGGAAATAAATGTCGACCTTTCCGGAGAATGGTTCATCTTGCCCTTTTTGGGGAACCATCCCGGCCGGATCTACAGAGATCCAGTTGATTTCCCCTCCATATCCAAAATCGAAGACCTGACGCCCGGAGAAAAACTGCTTTTGTTCATTGACGTGCTGTTTTGTGACGCCAGTCATGGAGGTCTTCCTGAATTTTCCAGGTGAGCATAAAGACAAAAAGCCTAGGATTCTGTTAACGCAGCAGTCCGGCGACGAGAAATCCCTGGAATCCATACCCCCAGGTCGTGTACACAGGCCCCGGATTAACCGGGAAAAGCACCTATGAACATTCGCAACATCGCCATCATCGCCCACGTTGACCACGGCAAGACCACGCTGGTGGACGTTCTTCTGCGCCAGTCCGGCGCGTTTCGCGAGAACCAGCAGGTGGCCGAGCGGGCCATGGACTCCAACGATCTGGAGCGGGAACGCGGCATCACCATTCTGGCCAAGTGCACCAGCGTTCTGTGGAAAGACACGCGCATCAACATCGTGGACACCCCCGGCCACGCCGACTTCGGCGGCGAGGTGGAGCGGATCCTCAGCATGGTGGATGGCGTGGTGCTGCTGGTCGACGCTGCCGAGGGTACGCTGCCCCAGACCAAGTTCGTGCTGGGCAAGGCGCTGAAGCTGGGCCTGCGCCCCATCGTGCTGATCAACAAGATTGACCGCCCCGACGCCCGTCCCGACGAGGTGCACAACCAGATTTTCGACCTGTTCGCCTCGCTGGACGCCAGCGACGAGCAGCTGGATTTCCCCACCCTGTACGCCTCGGGCCGCAACGGCTGGGCCGCAGAAAGTCTGGATGCGCCACGGGAAAACATGACTCCGCTGTTCGACCTGATCGTGCGCCATGTGCCCGCGCCAAAAGTCCAGGACGGCGGGCCCTTCCGCATGCTGGCCACCACGCTGGAGGCCAACCCCTTCCTGGGCCGTATTCTCACAGGCCGTATCCAGTCCGGCAC
This sequence comes from Pseudomonadota bacterium, assembly GCA_030775045.1. NCBI lineage: Bacteria > Pseudomonadati > Pseudomonadota > Pseudomonadota bacterium. Next base: position 5,443 of record JALYJY010000009.1, read on the forward strand.
GGCAAAGGCCAACATGGCCATCAAGGCCCTGTCCCGCGACGGCTCTGTCATCGAAACCGGCCGCGTGACCAAGATCCTGGCGTTCCGGGGGCTGGAACGCGTGGGTATCGACGAGGCCCAGGCGGGCGATATTGTGGCCATTGCGGGCCTGACAAAGGCGACCGTGGCCGACACCCTGTGCGATCCGTCGGTGACCGAGCCGATCCCGGCACAGCCCATTGATCCGCCCACGCTGGCCATGACTTTCTCGGTCAACGACAGTCCGCTGGCGGGCCGCGAGGGTGACAAGGTCACCAGCCGCATGATCCGTGACCGCCTGCTGCGCGAAGGTGAGGGCAACGTGGCCATCCGCGTCACGCCCAGTGCTGACGGCGACGCGTTCGAGGTGGCGGGCCGCGGCGAACTTCAGCTGGGTATCCTGATTGAAACCATGCGCCGCGAGGGGTTCGAGCTGTCCATCTCCCGCCCCCGCGTGCTGTTCCGCACCGAGGACGGCCAGCGCATGGAGCCCATCGAGGAAGTGGTCATCGACGTGGACGAGGAATACTCGGGCACGGTGGTCAACAAGATGTCCGAACGCAAGGCCGAGATGACCGAGATGCGCCCCTCCGGCGCAGGCAAGGTGCGCCTGGTGTTCCTGGCGCCCTCGCGCGGCCTGATCGGCTATCAGAGCGAATTCATGACCGATACCCGCGGCACGGGCGTTATAAACCGCCTGTTCCACGGCTATGTGCCCCACAAGGGCGCTGTGGCCTCCCGCCATACCGGTGTGCTGATCTCCAACGGCGATGGCGAGGCGGTGGCCTATGCCCTGTGGAACCTGGAGGAGCGTGGACCGATGATGATCGACCCGGGCGCGAAAGTGTACCAGGGCATGATCATCGGCGAGCATACCCGTGGCAACGACCTGGAAGTGAACGTGCTGAAGGGCAAGCAGCTGACCAATATCCGCTCGGCCGGCAAGGACGAGGCTGTGCGCCTGACTACGCCCATCAGGATGACGCTGGAAAAAGCCATGTCTTATATCCAGGACGATGAGCTTCTGGAGGTCACGCCCCAGTCGATTCGTCTGCGCAAGAAACACCTGGATCCCAACATGCGCAAGCGCATGGAAAAGCAGAAAGAAGAGTAAAAATGTTATTTTCTATTGTTTGGTTTTTCTGTTGAAATTATTATATGAATATTTTGTTTTATAGACTTTCTGGAGAATATTGATTATGTAGGCCACAAGTGCTGGCTACCTTTCTTCCACAAAACTGGCAGCAACATTAAAGGAAGACCAGGAGCTGTGGAACAGGCAGCCCGCCTGCAGTCCCTGAGTCCGGCTAATCCGGGAACTGGCAGATTTTGAGGCTGGTCTATTGGGTTCTGGCTCTGAAAGGATATGGATTTCTGCCCCGAAAATGCCTTTCAAAAGCCACGGCTCCAGCATGGTAAAGCCATATCCGGCCTCCCATATGGAAGGCATGGAGGAAGCCATGAAAACCATTCTGCGTCGTACACTGCTGGCTGTGGCCCTGGTTTCAGGGCTGATGGCCGTTCCGGTGGCATACACACCTGCGCTGGCCGGCGAAACCATGAGGATCAACCACAGCCGGCAGGATCATGTGCGCCATGACCGCGGCCGCTGGGATCGTCATGACCGCTGGGACAGATATGACCGGCGGGACCGGTATCACCGGCATTATTACTATGGCCCCCGGTACCGGTCGTCTTCCGTTGTGGTCTGGGCCGTGCCGCCTGTTTCGTCCTATTATTCTTCATCCCGGACGGTGATCGTCAACCAGCCGGTCCCGTTACAGGCTCCGCTGCCGGCCGTTCCGGCCTCCGACCCGTATTATGCTCCCGACGGAACCCTGTGCCGTGAATACCAGAGCCATTCCAGCATCAACGGCGTGATCCAGCAATATTACGGCACGGCCTGTCTGCAGCCGGACGGAACCTGGCGGGTCGTGAGGTAGCCTGCCCCGACCAAACAGGTAATGGCCATCTGGCTTCGGTTTTTTCTGTGCTTTCCACTTTTATTCCTGCGGAGCCACGGCCAGGAAAGAAGCCAGTATGAAGGAAGTTTCACTGACCGCAGGAGCCGTCCGCAGGTTGTATTGCCTGGATCCTGAGTGAATCCTGGTAAATTTTTTACATATGTTTGTTTATCCTGTGCAGGATTCCAGTTTTTCAGGATCTGCATGAAGATTTCCTACGCTAGGTTTGTACAGCAGATTTTTCCCGAAAGGGATGGTCTGGATATGAAAAACGCACCTGCAGGATTTTTCAGGATAAGGCATCCCTTCAGGATATATTTTTCCGCGCTGAAGGATTCAATAGCCCGTTTCAGGAAAAACCGGGCTGCCCATAATTCAGGGGGTTCGGGTATCGCGAGGGCCTGGCACTACATAAGGGGACTGACATCCGCAGTCAGCAGTATTACAGCGGAATATGCTGTTATGATCCTGTATGGCAGGGGTTTTATCGTTCTGGGCGGGCAGGATACAGTTTTTATTATGCACAGGGACCGGGAGAACCGGCCTCTGAAAGGCCATGAGGCCACACATCTTCTGCAGAACCGGTACTGGCATGATCCCAACCTGTACACCGAGAATTTTGCACCAATGCCAGCCGTGAATTTCGAGGATGTTTCCGCGTATTATGGTGACAGGGGCTCTCCTGAAGCCATGCGCAGGGCCGGAGAAGTTGTCAGGGATACTGCTTACCGGATTGAGATTCAGGCCCGTCTCGTGGGGGTCATGCTGGAAGGGGAAAAATTCTGGGGGAGAAAGCCCGCCACCAGGGCGGAATTTCTGGCCGCCCTGATTGATCTGGGCTGCGAAGTGTGGATCAATCAGGAAATATCAAAACCCGGCGAAATTACTGACAGGGAATGGGAAGCAGCGCGAAAGACGTTCAGTTCCTCAGGCATTCTTGCCGCAAGCAGCCATAACCGGAATCTGAACGGCCTGGCCCAGGGTGTAGGGTGTTTTTACGTGTCGTCTGTTTACGAGGATCCGCCAGGAGCCTGCGCTGCAGGAGCGTCAGCCATTCTGCGCTTTGTGACAGAAATCATGCCCCTTCTGTACGGCACGGCCCTTGAGATGTTCGGGGATACCCGGGGCCGGATGCGCATGGGGTTCCAGACCGGAGACTCGCCGCTGGCACAGCATGGATATACCGGTGAAAAAATCTTTATGCTCAAACTGATGCGCGGCGAATGCACACGGTTTGAAAATGCCCCTGTCAGGGCGGACAGCACATTCATCGTGCGTGCCTTTGATGCAGCATCCCTCATGCGGGACCCCTCAGGTTTTTACAAAGCCATGGCCAAAGCCATCCTCGCCCCCGAAAACGAAAATTTCCTGAAAAAATATGCTGGCCCGTTTCCCGGAATCCTGCTCCGTCTGGCAATGAAGGATGAAACCTTTCTGCCTGTGGCCCACCGTCTGAAAGATCTTGGTTATGTCCCTGAACAGTCACGCACCAGGGAACTGCAGTTCCTGCAAGGAATGATGACCAATCCCCGCTGCGACCAGAAGATACGGGACAGGGCCTCCAAAATCGTGGCGGGTCTTCAGAAAAAACCAGGTCCCGCACTGGCCTGAGCGGGGATGACAGAACCGGCTCTTACGCCGCCTGTTTGCGGTACTCCATGATCCGGCGTTCCATTTCGGGGCGGAAGTGGCGGATCAGGCCCTGGATGGGCCAGGCGGCTGCATCGCCCAGGGCGCAGATGGTGTGGCCCTCGATCTGTTTGGTCACATCCAGCAGCATGTCGATTTCCTCGACCCTCGCGTTACCCTTCACCATGCGCTCCATGATACGCCAGATCCAGCCGGTGCCCTCGCGGCACGGCGTGCACTGGCCACAGCTTTCGTGCATGTAGAATTTGGACAGGCGCGCGATGGCCTTCACGATGTCCGTGCTCTTGTCCATCACGACCACAGCGGCGGTGCCGAACAGCGACCCGGCCTCGCGCACGCCGTCAAAATCCATGATCAGGTTCTCGCACTTGTCCTTCGGCAGGACGGGGCACGAGGCGCCGCCCGGAATGATGGCCAGCAGGTTGTCCCACCCGCCGCGCACGCCGCCGCCGTGGCGGTCGATCAGCTCGCGGAACGGAATGCCCATGGCTTCTTCCACGTTGCAGGGTTTGTTCACATGGCCCGAGAGGCAGAAGATCTTGGTGCCGGAATTTTTCGGCCGGCCGATGCCCGCGAACCAGCTGGCGCCGCGGCGCAGGATGGTCGGCACCACCGCGATGCTCTCCACGTTGTTCACCGTGGTGGGGCAGGCGTACAGGCCCGCGCCGGCCGGGAAAGGCGGCTTGTTGCGCGGCATGCCCTTCTTGCCTTCCAGGCTTTCGATCAGGGCTGTTTCCTCGCCGCAGATATAGGCGCCCGCGCCCCGGTGCAGGTAGATGTCCAGGTCCCAGCCGCTGCCGCACGCATTTTTGCCGATCAGACCGGCGGCATAGGCTTCGTCGATGGCCTTCTGGGTGTTCGAGGCCTCGCCGGCAAACTCGCCGCGGATATAGATGTAACAGGCCTTCGCGCCGATGGCAAAGCTGGCGATCAGGCATCCCTCGATCAGCTTGTGCGGATCGTTGCGCAGGATGTCCCGGTCCTTGCAGGTGCCCGGTTCGCCCTCGTCGGCGTTGATGACCAGATAGTGCGGCTTGCCCGTATCGGTTTTGGGCATGAAGGACCACTTCAGGCCAGTGGAAAAGCCCGCGCCGCCGCGTCCGCGCAGGCCGGAGTCCTGGACTTCCTTGATGATCGCCTCACGGCCTTTTTCAAGCAAAGTCTTCGTATTATCCCAGTCACCGCGCTTGCGGGCGCCATCCAGGAATGGACTCTCAAAACCATACAGGTTGGTGAAAATGCGGTCTTCGGATTTAAGCATGGGGTCTCTCTAGCGGGCAATCCTGTTGCCGCGGCGGATCTTTTTCTGAAGCTGCAGGATGCCGTACACCAGCGCCTCGGCCGACGGTGGGCATCCGGGGACGTAGATGTCCACGGGCACGATGCGGTCGCAGCCGCGCACCACCGAATAGGAATAATGGTAATAGCCGCCGCCGTTGGCGCAGGAGCCCATGGAGATGACCCAGCGCGGCTCGGCCATCTGGTCGTACACCTTGCGCAGGGCCGGGGCCATCTTGTTGCACAGGGTGCCGGCCACGATCATCACGTCCGACTGGCGCGGGCTGGCCCGCGGAAATACGCCGAAGCGGTCCAGGTCATAGCGGCTGAGGTAGGCGTGCATCATCTCGACCCCGCAGCAGGCCAGACCGAACGTCATGGGCCACATGGACCCGCTGCGGGCCCAGTTCATCAGGCCTTCCAGCGTCGACATTACAAACCCGCCGTTCTGCGTTTCGGCGGACACGGCCTGGAAAAACGGATTGCTGTCCTTGTCCGACAGGGCGGGCGTGGTGGGCGGGGTTATTCCCATTCCAGGGCTCCCTTTTTCCATTCATAGACAAAGCCGATAGTCAGAACGCCCAGGAACACCATCATGGACCAGAAGCCGAACATGCCGATGTCCCCCAGCGAAATAGCCCAGGGAAACAGGAAAGCGATTTCCAGGTCAAAGATGATGAACAGGATCGAGACCAGATAGAACCGCACGTCGAACCGGCGGCGGGCATTGCCAAAGGACTCGAACCCGCACTCATAGGGGGACAGTTTTTCCGGGTCCGGCTTCTGTTTGGCCACAAGGAACGGCACGCCCACAGCCACGATCGACATCACGGCGGCGATCACCAGGAACATGAGGATGGGCAGGTACTGGACCACCAGCGGGCTGGTCATGTGCTTAACCCTGACTGCGGCGGGTGACTGCTGCGTCGCTGCGGTGCGCGGATCCTCATGTACATTGTGTACACTCCGGTCCTGTGCTCCTCGCTCTTGACATTCCCCGCGCCGCAGCGGGTTATGCCAACGTATAAAACGCCCATGGAATGCCACAAAAACAGCCCGGAAGCAAGGGCAGGGCAGTGGTATGCGCCAGCCCGTCTGATTACTTTCAGGAATTTATGGCATTCTGGGCGAGGTGAAAAATAAGGAGTTGATCATGAAAACCCGCGACTCAGCTCTCAGCCAGCTGAAGGCTCTGGAAAAACTCTGTCTGGGAACGGGGATTGATGAACATCCTGATTCTCACGGGAAAGTGGAGGCCTGTGAGCAGGCCTGCAATTCTGTTCTGGGGGCAGAATCAGGCTCCGGGCAGGACGGGGAAATAATGGCAGCCACTCTGTGGCCTGCTGTCTTCCGGGCCAGGCGGGCGGCCTTGCGCTCCAGTGTGGCGGCCCTGATTCTGGGTCCGGGACTTCTGGACCGGGAGGGCTGGTCCCGGAGCGACAGCTGCGCAGAATCTGATAATCAGGAAAAATACTTCCGGCAGACAGTCGCCTCCGGGAATGCGGGAAGTCTGGCAGGGTCGGATTATTTCAGGCACGGATTGACCCTGGGGCATTTTGTGAAAGAGGGTTTGAATGCGGAAATTATGGGTCTTTCCGAAGACCATATGAACAGGATCATTAATGGCAGTATCCTGGAAAGAGCCGCGTTCCGGCCGTTTCTGTCCCGGATGATGGAAAAGGATTTTCTGGCAGAGGCTGCCGGATGGCTGGAGACTTTCCAGTACCATGAAAACGATATGGTCCTGCGCTATATATTGCCAGTGGCCGCTGTGATCCTGAAGCGTGCCGGATATGACGGGCAGATGGAAAGCATTGCGGATGTGGAGCCGGCGATGCAGTGGATAGAAAGCCGCCCTGCCCGCAACTGGACTCTGGAACAGGATAAAGTCCGGCCTGCCGGGACCCCCCATGCCTGATTTTGACCGGACAGCCCTGAAAGACATCATGGATCTGTGTCTGGGCCCTGGAATTGACGGGCATCCGGATCCTGTCAGTGTATGCCTGCAGATGGCCCAACTCATGGAGAGTCTTGATGCCATGGCGCAGGATCCGGGGCAGGATGGCCAGGCTGCAGATGCGCAGAAAGATTTTCTGGAGCCTTTCTTTTACAGGATCCGGGCTGCGGCCATGCGGTACACCCTGAAAGAATGGATAACATCGGGAATGCGTCCCGCTTTTGGGCCGGACGACCCTGCTGATGTCATTGAATGGAAAATTTCCTGGATATCCTGGCTTGAAAATGAAACAGGTTCAAAGGTATTCGGCCTGAGCCGGGAACAGTTTATTGCTCTCAGAAATTTTGCCTTTCTGGGTCAGATATGGCTGGAAGACATGTTGACAAAAAGCCGTCTGGCGGAGGCTGAAATCTATCTTCAGGAGACTTCTGCGGCAGAGACCCGGTCAGGGCAGAATAACTGTCTGCTTCTGGCTGACGCCGTGCTGAGGCAGGCCGGGTACACGGAGCAGATCAGAACGCTGGCTGATGCAAGACAGGCATCGTGCTGGATTATGCGTCACCCGGCCCGGAACTGGACCCTGGACAAGGCCCTGGGGGTGAAGGTTCAGGAGTCGGCAGTGGCCCCCGCCGCCGTACCGGGGACGTAGGTCAATCAATACGCTGTCATCCCGACCGAGGCCTTTGGCCGAGTGGAGGAATCCCAAAGAGATCCTTCGACTGCGCATCCTTATCAGGATGCTACGCTCAGGATGACGACGTCACTCTTGCAGCGAAAAAGCCGTCCAGGCCGCCCCGGTCGGGCCAGTGGCAGGGCAGGGTGCGCAGGAAGCCTTCCGGTGTGACGGCTTCTGCCAGGCCGCCGGTCTCTTCTGCGGTGACAGGCTGAAGGGTCAGGGACGGATGCCGCGCCAGCGCCTCCCGGATGATGTGTTCTCCCTCTTCCGGCTGCAGCGAGCAGACGCAGTAGACCAGCACTCCGCCCGGTTTCAGCATGCCCACGGCGGCATCCAGAAGCCGGGCCTGGGTCACGGCCAGCTTTGCCACGTCTTCCGGCCGTTTCAGCCAGGGGATGTCCGGATGGCGGCGGATGGTGCCGGTAGCGGTACAGGGCGCATCCAGCAGGACGGCGTCCACTGAAGAGTCCGGTTTCCAGTTGGCGGCATCAGCCACGACCATACGGGCGTTCAGGTGCAGGCGGGCCAGGTTTTCCGTTACCCGCTCCATCCGTTTTTCAGAGCGGTCCACGGCAATGATATCCCCGCCGGCAGCGGCCAGCTGGCAGGTTTTTCCTCCCGGCGCGGCGCACAGGTCCACCACGGTCTTTCCGTGTATATTGCCCAGCAGTTTCACGGGCAGGGCTGCAGCGGCGTCCTGGACCCACCAGGCGCCTTCGCTGAAGCCGGGAAGGTCTGTCACCAGACCCCCGCCGGCGCGACGCAGGGTTCCTGTGGGCAGGGCCACAGCCTCCAGCCGTCCGGCCCATTCCTCCGTTTGATCTGGCGACACCAGGGAGAGATCCAGTGACGTCTCGACCAGGCTGGCCCGGGCGATCTCCAGGGCTGTTTTTTCTCCCCATGCTGAGGTCCATGACTCCAGAAGCCACGCCGGCATGTTCAGGCGCGCCTCGTCCTGTACAGCCACAATCGCCTTGCCCTCACGGACTGCCCGGCGCAGGAGGGCGTTGATAAAACCTTTGGCATGGCCTTCCTTCCGCTCCTCTGCCAGATCCAGGGCCGTGCTGACGGCAGCGTGGGGCGGGGTGTCCAGAAACAGGATCTGGGCCAGGCCCAGGCGCAGGATCATCTGCACCGTGTCCGAAGGCGGGGTCGGGGCCCACAGGGACACCAGCGCGTCCATCTGTCCGGTCCGGCGCAGGACGGTGGTGACCAGCAGGCGCACAAAGGCCCGGTCACGGCTTTCCAGCCTGGACAGATCGTTGTGGACGGCCAGGGTTTCATCCAGCGCCTGGTGGCGGTGGATAACGGCGTCCAGACAGTCCAGGGCAATGGACCGGGCGGAAGGGGAGGAATGTTTCATGGGGGAAGGATAGGGACACAGCCACAAAATGCAATGCGGATTCACGGACTGGCCAGAAAGCTGTCCGGTATGGTATCCGTTAACAGGAACAGGAAAGATAGGCATTATGTCTGGCACCCATCCATTTCTGGACGCCCTGTGGAAAAGGGGTTGCGGCTTTCTGGGTGTGGACCTGGCCATCATGGGCGGGGCCATGACCTGGGTGTCCGAGCGTACCCTGGTCTCCGCCATCTCGAACAGTGGCGGGTTCGGGGTGCTGGCCTCCGGCTCCATGTTGCCCGAGCTTCTGGATGCCGAGATCGCCGCCACAAAAGCCCTGACGTCAAAGCCTTTCGGGGTCAACATCATCGTCATGCATCCGCGCCTGGAGGAGCTGATCCAGGTCTGTGCCCGCCATAACATTGGCCATGTGGTGCTGGCCGGCGGCCTGCCTCCATCATCGGCCATCGAGGCAGTCAAGGCCTGGGGTGGCCGGGTCATGGCTTTTGCCCCCGCGCTGGTGGCGGCCCGGCGGCTGGTGCGTATGGGCGTGGATGCCCTGGTGATCGAGGGGGCCGAGGCGGGCGGGCACATCGGCCCGGTTTCCACCTCGGTTCTTGCCCAGGAAATCCTGCCGGAAATCCGGGAAATTCCTGTTTTTATCGCCGGCGGCATCGGCCACGGCGAAGCCATCGCGGCGTACCTGTCCATGGGGGCGGCGGGGGTGCAGCTGGGCACCCGGTTTGTGTGCGCCGCCGAATGCATCGCCCATCCGTCCTTCAAGAAAGCCTTCCTGCAGGCCAATGCCCGGGACGCTGTACCTTCCGTCCAGGTGGACCCGCGCTTTCCGGTCATTCCCGTGCGCGCCATCGCCAACGGGGCTACCCGGCGCTTTATGGAGGCCCAGCGCGAGATCATCACCCGCCACGACCGGGGGGAACTGACCCTGAAAGAGGCCCAGCTGGAAATCGAGCATTTCTGGGCCGGATCCCTGCGCCGGGCTGTCGTGGACGGGGATGTGGAAAACGGATCCCTGATGGCCGGGCAAAGTGTGGGGATGGTAACGAAAGAGCAACCAGTTTCTGTCATCATGGCAGAGCTGGTCGGGCAGACAGAGGCGGCGCTTGGTCGCAGATTTGCAGCGGCGTTGCCGGCAGGGGATTGACGTTCTTTTGTTCTGCCAGAACCCGTTCCCGAAATCCGCTGCCGTCAGCGGATCGCCACCGTCTTTCGAGAACCGGCGCGCAGCGTACACGAACGTACGTGAGCACCGGAAGCGCAGAAAGACAAGGCAGGACGCCACGGCAGTCAGGGTTTGGGGGGCGGGTTCGCGGGGAGGTGTCATGGTTACTGGCGTCAGGTCCTCTGGAAAGCGTACCGCAAAACGCTCCCCGCCGCGGGGAGAGGACCTGCGTCGCCTGCTGGCCAGCCTGCGGGACGTCATGGCCGGCTCGGGGCCCGTCCAGGCCCGTCTTGACAAGATTGTCCAGCTGATCGCCGCGGAAATGGGCGCGGATGTCTGTTCCTGCTATGTCATGCGGGCCGGCGAGGTGCTGGAGTTGTTCGCCACGGTGGGTCTTAACCCGGCCGCTGTGCACCGGACCCGCCTGCAGGTAGGGGAAGGGGTGGTGGGCGAGGTGGCGTTCCGGGCCCGGCCGCTGGCGCTGGCCGATGCCCAGACCTGGCCGGGCTTTGCCTGGCGACCCGAGACGGGGGAGGAACCCTTCCATGCCATGCTGGGGGTGCCCGTCCTGCGCGGGGGCCGTGTCCAGGGTGTCCTGACCGTCCAGGGCCGGGAAAAGCGCAACTATGTGGCCGAGGAGATCGAGGCCCTGCAGACCGTGGCCATGGTGGTGGCCGAGCTGATCGCGGGAGGCGAGCTTGTGCCAAAGGGAGAGGTGGTGGCGGACTCTGGCTCTGACCTGACGCCGTCGCGCCTTCAGGGCACCGGCCTGCACCGCGGCGTTGCGGTGGGTACGGCCATCCTGCACCACCCCCGGCTGGCCATCCGCCAGACGGTGTCGGACAATCCGCGGCGGGAGCGGCAGCGCCTGAAACAGGCCCTGGACCGGCTGCGGCTGTCCCTGGATCACCTTTACGGGAAATTCCTGCAAAAAGGGGACAGGGAGCATCTGGACATTCTTGAGACCCACCGGATGTTTCTGGCCGACCGGGGCTGGCTGGCGCGTATCCACGAGGCCATCGGTACGGGCCTGACGGCCGGCGCAGCGGTCCAGAAGGTCCAGGATGACATGCAGGCCCGGATCAGCGGGGAAGACCACGCCTGGATGAAGGAGCGGCTGGCCGATCTGGACACCCTGACCACCCGCCTGCTGCAGTATCTGGAAGGCGGTCCGGCGGGGCCGGGAAAGGCGTTGTTGCCTGCGGATACCATTCTGGTGGCCCGGACCATCGGCCCGGCCGAACTTCTGGAATATGACTTGTCCCGCCTGCGGGCCCTGGTGCTGGAAGGCATTTCCCCCAACAGCCATGTGGCGATCATCGCCAGGGCCATGGACATTCCGGTGGTGGGCGACTGCACGGACGTCATGGGCCATATCGAGCCCATGGATCCGCTGGTGGTGGACGGGGAGAACGGGCAGGTGTTCATCCGCCCGCCCGAGGATATCCTGACCTGGGCCCGGCAGATCATCGAACAGAAGGCCGTGCGGCGCAAGGTGTGGGATTTCTCCCGGGACCTGCCGCCGGTGACCCGGGATGGCATCCGGGTGTCCCTGAACCTGAACTGCGGCCTGCTGATGGATCTTGATCACCTGGACGAGACCGGGGCGGACGGCGTGGGCCTGTACCGCACCGAGATTCCCTTCATGGTCCAGTCCGAATATCCGGACGTGACCCACCAGACAGAGCTTTATACCCGGGTTCTGGACAAGGCAGGCGCACGGCCTGTTGTGTTCCGGACCCTGGATGCGGGGGGAGACAAGCCGTTGCCCTCGTTCCCCGCCCCGCACGAGGATAACCCGGCCCTGGGCTGGCGGGGCCTGAGGATCGGGCTGGACCGCCCCCACATGCTGCGCCGGCAGATCCGGGCCCTGCTGCGGGCGTCCCGGGGCCGGACCCTGCACCTGATGTTTCCCATGGTGTCCGAGGTGGCCGAGCTGGACCAGGCGCGTGCCCTGGTGGATCTGGAGCGCAGGCGCGCCGGGGAAAGGGAAGGCGGGACGATGCCGGATGTCAGGGTGGGGGTGATGCTCGAGGTTCCGGCCCTGCTGTGGCAGCTGGACGCCCTGTTGCCCCGGGTGGATTTCATCTCGGTCGGGTCCAACGACCTGATGCAGTACATGTATGCCTGTGACCGCGCCCACCCTTTCATGGCGCACCGGTACGATCCCCTGTCCCCGGGGTTTCTGGGCATGCTCAGGGCCTTGGTCCAGGCCGGGACGCGCGCCGGGAAGGAAATATCGGTCTGCGGCGAGATGGCCGGCAAGCCCCTGGACGCCATGGCCCTGCTGTGCCTGGGGGTCCGGTCCCTGTCCATGGCCTCCACCTCTGCCGGGCCGGTCAAGGCCATGCTGCGCAGCCTGGATGTGGGGAAAACAGCGGCATATCTGGACACCCTGATGTCCGGCCCTGGCCACAGCCTGCGTGAACAGCTGCGCCAGTACGCCCTGGACCACGGGGTGGTGCTGTAGGCATGCGGACAATCAAACGGATAATGGCCGCCTGGCATCGGTTTTCTCCGCTCCCCGTGCTTACGTATATTTCTCGCACGCCCCGGACTCCATAACAGGAAAATAGGCCTTGTAGTCACGAAAAAAGGATAAATCACCTTTTTGCCGGGAATAAATGGCAAAAATTTCCGGCAACCGGAACCGGATTCCGGGCCGGGAAAGCAAAAAAAGACATTTTTATGCGCGGGAAAATTTCAACAGCAACAGCATTTTATATAGAATTACAACTTCTGGTCGCGCTCGAATCGTTTGACGAAACAATTTCCAGCCTGTTATGAATCTCCCATCGAGGGTGTTTTGCCTTCGAAGCAATGCGGGTACCCCGGAGAAGGTACCCCGTAAATAACAAAAGCCGCGACAAGCGGAGCGCCGCCAACGATGCGGTAACAATGAACGAGACATGTGATGTACGCAACGTCGCCAGGACGACGGTGGATTTCCGCCGCTGCTGTTGCTGTGATGGTTTTCACGGCCCTGCCCGGAAGCTCCGCCAGCCTTGCCCGCGAAGATCGTACCGACCGGGGCCCGGGATGTACCATGTATATCCTGCAGGCCGAGAAGGACTATGGCATCCCCCGGGGCCTGCTGCTGTCCCTGTCCCTTGTGGAAAGCGGACTGGGCGGTGAACCGTACCCCTGGGCCATCAACATGGCCGGCAAGAGCATCTGGGCCGAAAGCCGCGATGACGCTGTTCGTCGCATGACGGATTCCCGCGGCAACATCCGCCGCAACACCATGGCCGGCTGTATGCAGCTGTCCGTCTTCCTGCACGGCCGCCAGTTCAGCTCGACCGAGGATCTGCTGACCCCCCGGCAAAACGTGGATTATGCAGCCCGGTACCTGAAGCGCCACTATAACCGGTTCGGCGACTGGGTTCTGGCCGTCAAGCGCTATAACGGCGGTACCACAGCCCAGAAAGCGGCCTATGCCTGCCGTATCTGGAATACCTGGAAAAGGCTGCCCTCCGGCGACCGCGAGGGGATCCGCGCTCCGTCCTGTGACAAAAAGGGCTCGGCCCCCATTTCGGACGAGGTGCACAACCTCTTCGAAACCTATACCCTGGCTCAGGCTGAACTTCCCTGAGATGTGCCGGCAATCAAACGGATAATGGCCATCTGACTTCGGATTTCCGGGCTTCCGGTGCTCACGTAACTTTAACGTACGCTGCGCTCCGGTTCTCGAAAACGCTTGTCATCTGGCTCATTCTGCGTTGATTGCCGGCACATCACTGTTTTTCTTTCTGGCCGAAATGGCAGGACACCCTCATGAACTATCGCCATATCTATCACGCCGGCGGCTTTTCGGACGTTTTCAAGCATGTGATCCTGACGCATGTTCTTCTGTACCTGCGCGGAAAGGACGCGCCTTTCTGTGTCCTGGATACCCATGCCGGGATCGGCGTGTACGATCTGGACAGTCCGGAAGCCCTGAAAACCGGCGAGGCGCAGGAAGGAATCCACCGCCTGCTGGCCTGCGAGAGCCATCCCGAAGCCCTGAAGCCCTATATCGAGGCTGTCCTGGCCGTGAACGGCGGTGCAGGGCCTGTGCACCGGTATCCCGGCTCTCCGGCGCTGGCCCACCATTTCCTGCGCCCCGGAGACAGGCTGGTGCTGGCCGAGCTGCATCCGGCCGACGCCCGTACCCTGAAGCGCCTGTACCAGGACGATCCCCGGGTGGCAACCCACAGTATGGACGGCTATACGGCCCTGAAAGCCCACCTGCCGCCGGTGGAAAAGCGGGGCGCTGTCCTGACCGACCCGTCCTTTGAGGTGCCGGACGAATTTTCCGCCATGGCCGCCGGGCTGGTGACCGCCTGGCACCGCTGGCCGGGGGGAACCTATATGCTGTGGTATCCCGTCAAGGAGCGGGCCACCATATGGCGTTTCGAGGAAACCCTGATCGCCAGCGGGATCCGCCGGATCCTGAAGGCCGAGATGCTGGTCCATCCGGAGGATGATCCCTTCCGTCTCAACGGCTGTGGCATGATCATCGTCAATCCGCCCTGGCAGCTGAAGGGCACCCTGGAAGAGGTGTTGCCCTTCCTGTGCCGTACCCTGGCGCCCGCGGGGCAGGGATCGGGATCCGTCACCTGGCTGGTTCCGGAATAAGGCGGCTTTTGCCCTTTTTCTGCCTCTGGTGTATAAGACCGCCATCGTGTGAAAAGGGCCGTCAGGAAAGGCCCGGTACCAGAGGAAGCATCCCATGGCCCCGAAGGCCGAAAACACCTCCATGACGGAAACCTTTTCCCGCCTGCTTCTGGCCGATATTGCGCCGGAAGACGTGGCAGATACGACGCCGGAAACGCTGGCCGGTATTGTCCGCTCCCTGTGGGAATTCTGCGAAAAAAGAAGCGGACCAGGGTCCCGGGTCCGGGTCAGGCCCATAGCCGGGGAAAAAACCGGCTGGGGCACTGATCATGCAGTTGTCGAGATCGTCAATGACGACATGCCTTTCCTGGTGGATTCCGTCACGGGAGAGCTGAACCGCCAGGGATACATGGCCAATCTGGTGATCCACCCCGTGGTGCATGTGGCCCGGGACAAGACGGGAAAGGTGAAGGAACTGCATTCCCGGCAGGAGGACGGCCGGCCCGAGCCGCTGGAATCCTGGATGCACATCCGCCTGGCCCAGGCCATATCCGCGGACAGGGCAGAAAGCCTCGCCCGGGACCTGGAAGCTGTCCTGGCCGATGTGCGCGCCGCGGTGGAGGACTGGCCGAAAATGCAGGAACGGGCCCAGGCCATGGCCGCGGATATGGAAAAGGCGTCCGTCCCGCTGCCTGACCTTGTGCGGTCAGAGGCCGTGGAATTCCTGCAGTGGATCCTGCGCAACAACTTCACCTTTCTGGGCTGCCGCGACTATCGCTTTGGCCGGAAATCCGGTGATGACCAGACCCTGGACGTGGTGGCCGGATCCGGGCTGGGGATCCTGCGCGAGGACAGTGCCGAGGCGTTTGAAGGGCTGGGTGGTACCCTGTCACCCGATGTGCGCCATTTCCTGAAAGAGCCACAGCAGCCGGTTCTTCTGGCCCGGACAGAGCGCCGCTCCACCGTGCACCGCACCTCTCCGCTGGATGCCATCCTGGTCAAGATATTTGACGACAGGGGCCAGGTGGTGGGAGAGCGGCTGGCCCTGGGCCTTTTTACCTCGGCTGCCAGCGCCCGCAGCGCCCGGAAAATCCCCTATGTGCGCCAGAAAGTGGCCGAGGTGGTGGACCGGGCCGGGTTCGACCCGCGGGGCCACAACGGCAAGGCGCTGATTCACATTCTGGAAACCTGGCCACGGGAAGAGCTGTTTCACACCTCGGCCGACGACCTGTTCGCCACGGTCATGGGCGTCCTGCGCCTCCAGGACCGCCAGCGTACGGCCCTGTTCGTGCGCCAGGACCCCTTCGGACGGTTTGTCAGCTGTCTGGTCTATATTCCCCGTGACCGCTGGTCCGGCGACCTGCGCCGGCGCATCCAGAAAATCCTTGAGAGGGCCTTTGACGGAAAGGCCGGGGAACATACCACCACCTGGGTCTCCGAAAGCATTCACGTGCGGGTCCATATCCCTGTTCATACGACGCCCGGAACAGTCCCGGCCGTGGACCTGAAGGATCTGGAGCGGCAGATTGCCGCGGCGGCCCGGGTCTGGGCCGATGCCCTGTATGATGAGCTTGCGACTGCGCATCCCGATGGAAAAGGAGCCGGTCTGGCTCGTACCTGGGGTGGAGCCTTTCCGGAAACGTACCGGCAGATTGTTTCTCCCCGCGTGGCCGTGGCCGATATCGCCTTCCTGGAAGAGGTCCGGGCGGGACAGCCTGTGGCTGTCAGCCTGTTCCGGATGTCCGGAAAGGCCGGCGACGAATATCGCCTGAAGGTCTTCCAGGAACGGGAGGCCATTCCCCTTTCATCCATTCTGCCCATTCTGGAAAATCTGGGCCTGCGCGTCCTGACCGAAATGTCCTTCGAGGTGCGGCCGGAGGGGCATGAAACCCCCGTCTGGATCCATGAATTTTCCGTGGCGGTTCCGGCCGGTGTGGACGCCATGGCGGTCCGGGACATGTTCCAGGATGCCTTTGTCCAGGTCTGGACGCACGGGGCGGAGAACGACAGCCTCAACCGCCTGGTGCTGCTGGCCGGACTGGGCTGGCGGGACGTTGTACTGCTGCGCACCTTTGCGAAGTACCTGCGACAGGCCCGGCTGCCCTATACCCAGGATACCGTGGCCGACGCCCTGGCGGCGTGGCCGGAGATCACCCGCTGGATCGTGCGCCTGTTCTCGGTTCTGCACAATCCTGCCGCGGCCAGCAGGGGACCTGCAGAAACAGACGAGGCGCAGGCGGCGATCCGCTCGGTCCTGAAAAAAGTGGTCAGTCTGGACGACGACACCATCCTGCGCCGGTATGTGAACCTGGTGAACGCGACCCTGCGCACCAACTTTTTCCAGCCGGCCGCCGATGGCCGCCCCAAAGCCCATGTGTCCATCAAGCTGGACAGCCAGGCCGTGGACGACCTGCCGCTGCCACGCCCGTGGGTGGAGATTTTTGTCTACAGTCCCCGGGTGGAGGCGGTGCACCTGCGCGGCGGCAAGGTGGCCCGCGGCGGCATCCGCTGGTCCGACCGGCGCGAGGATTTCCGCACCGAGGTGCTGGGCCTGATGAAGGCCCAGATGGTCAAGAACACGGTCATTGTGCCTGTGGGCTCCAAGGGCGGTTTCGTGGTCAAGAAACTGCCCCCGGCCGAAGCAGGGCGCGAGGCCCAGATGGCCGAGGTGGTGGAATGCTACCGCACCATGGTCCGCGGCATGCTGGACATCACCGACAACCTGGTGGAGAGGAAAATCGTTCCTCCCGCCCATGTGGTGCGCCGGGACGGCGATGATCCCTATCTGGTGGTGGCGGCGGACAAGGGCACGGCCACATTCTCTGACACCGCCAACGCCATTTCCCGCGAATACGGGTTCTGGATGGGCGATGCCTTTGCCTCGGGTGGATCCAGGGGCTATGACCACAAGAAGATGGGCATCACGGCCCGCGGGGCGTGGGAATCCGTCAAACGCCACTTCCGCGAGATGGGCCACGACACCCAGACGCAGGATTTCACGGTCATGGGTGTGGGCGACATGTCCGGCGACGTGTTTGGCAACGGCATGCTCCAGTCCCGCCATATCCGCCTGCTGGGCGCGTTCGACCATCGTCATATCTTCTGCGACCCCAGTCCCGATCCGGCAGCCAGTTACGCCGAGCGGGAACGCATGTTCCGTCTGCCCCGCTCGTCCTGGGCGGACTATGACACAACGAAAATGTCCGCCGGGGGTGCAGTATTCGAGCGCAGCGCCAAGGTGGTGACCCTGACGCCCGAAATCCGCCAGTGCTTTGGCATCGAGGCTACAGAGGTCAAGCCATCCGAGCTGATCCGGGCCATGCTGAAGGCCCCCGTGGATCTGCTGTATTTCGGCGGCATCGGGACTTTCGTGAAAGCAACCCAGGAAACCCATGGGGACGTGGGGGACAAGGTCAGTGACCCCCTGCGCATCAACGGGGCCGATATCCGGGCCCGGGTGGTGGCCGAGGGCGCGAATCTGGGCATGACCCAGGCGGGCCGTGTGGAATACGGCCTGAAGGGTGGTCGCCTGAACACGGACGCCATCGACAATTCCGGCGGCGTGGACACCTCGGACCACGAGGTCAACATCAAGATTTTCCTGAACGGGGCTGTGGCCCGGGGCGATCTGACCCTGGAGCAGCGCGACGCCCTGCTTCTGGAGATGACGGATGAGGTGGCGGGTCTGGTCCTGCGCGACAATTACCTGCAGCCCCAGGCCCTCTCGGTTATGGAGGCCAATGCGGCGGACCTTCTGGACCAGCAGGCCCGCACCATGCGGCTGATGGAAAAATCCGGCCTGCTGGAACGGTCCCTGGCCGGCCTGCCACCGGACGCCGAGCTGGCCTCCCGCGCCCGCAACAACATTGGCCTGACACGGCCCGAGGGGGCTGTCCTGCTGGCCTATGGCAAGATCATGCTGTACGACAGCCTGGTGACTGCCGGACTGCCGGACGATCCGGTGCTGGCGGCGGATCTGCAGTCGTATTTCCCGGTTCCCATGCAGAAAAGGTTCGGCAAGGCCCTGGACAGCCACCGGCTGCGGCGGGAAATCGTCGCTACTGTGGTGACCAACGAGCTGTGTAACCGCATGGGCGCCTCGTTCGTTCCGGCCATGATGGAAAAGACCGGCATGGGGCCCGAGGCGGTGACCCGCGCCTGGCGCATTGCCCGGGATGTGTTCGGCCTGCCGGCCCTGTGGCGGCAGATCGAGGCACTGGATCTGAAAGTTTCCGCTGCGGTCCAGATCCGCATGCTGTCGGAGACCCAGAAACTGCTGCGGCGCGCCGTGTCCTGGTTCCTGCTGCACGGGCGTCATCCGCTGGATATTGCCGGGGAGACAAAGGCCATGGCGGGAGTTCCGGACGGTCTTCTGGCGGCCATGAAAACAGCCCTGTCGGTGGAAGAAACGGCCAGCCTGGAGGCCAGTGTGGAGCAGCTGGCAACCCAGGGCGTTCCCCGGGACGTTGCCCGCCAGGTGGTCTTCCTGCCCGTTCTGGCGGCTGCGCCCGAGATTTCCGGTATTGCCCGCAAGACCGGGGAGACGCTGGCAACAGCCGCCACGGTGTATCTGGATGCGGGCCACCGCTTCGGCCTGGACTGGATGCGCAACCAGACCGGCCGTATTGTGGTCGAAAACCACTGGCAGCGGCAGGCTGTTTCGGCCATGGTGGATGACCTGTATGCCCTCCAGGGCGAGCTGACGGCCCATGTCCTGTCCGGAAAGGCTGGGAAAAATGCCGGCGGACGGGCCCGGATGGACGCCTGGCTGGAAAAAAACAGGGATGCGGTCGACAGGATTCACGCTTTGTTAGGAGAATTGCGTACAGTATCGGCCATGGACCTGGCAATGCTGGCCGTTGCCGCAAGGCAGCTGCGGGGTCTGGTCACCGGATAACGGGAGGGGAAACACCATGATGGTTCTTGTGGGCGCACTGATTGTTGCGGTTGTGGTGATCTATGGCTGGTACGCCGTGATCGTCATGCGCAAAAACAAGATGCTCGAGGCCCTGGGTGGCATCGACGTGCACCTGAAACAGCGCCATGACCTGATCCCCAACATTCTGGTCATTGCCCGCCGGTTCATGGAGCATGAAAAGACCCTGATGGATGATATCACCCGCCTGCGCACCCAGGCTGCCGAAAAGGTCGGCGCCCGCGCTGCCGGCGATGTCCAGCAGAAATTCGACGTGGAGGGGGCCCTCGGCCGCGATCTGGGCCGCCTGTTCGTGTCGGTGGAAAACTATCCCCAGCTGCGGTCCAACGAAACCATGGTCCAGGCCCAGCATACGTACAGCGAGGTGGAGGCCAACCTGGCAGCCGCCCGCCGCTTCTACAACGCTGCGGTCAACAGCTTGCGCAACGCCGTGCAGATCTTTCCGGGCAACATGCTGGGGCGCCTGGGCGGGGTGAAGGAAATTCCGCCCTTCTTCGAGGCTGACCAGGCCGAACGTGCGCCTGTGGCTGCGGACAGCATCCTGAAACCGGGGATCTGAACCTCTCACCCGTCGAAAAAGTTATTGTCATCCTGAAGGAGCGACAGCAGGGAAGAGGACTTCCGCAGAGGTCTCTATGCGGGGAGAGAGAAAACCTCCCGCTTTTGCTTTCATGCCGGCCATGGTATTGTCCGGCACTGGTTTTTCAGAGGATTGGTCAATGTTGAGGTTCACTTCCCGGTATCTGGCAGACAGGGCACTGGGGCAGGTTCCCGTAATTCTGGAAGAAGCTGCCAACTGTCCTCCGCAAATACTGGAGCAACGGCTGGTACCCTATGTCCTGGACCTCTGGAATTTTCTGACCGGTCCTGAAGCCGGTAATCCTGATCAGAACGATCTCACGCCCCTGGTAGTCGCAGACACGCTGGTTTCCCTCTGCATTCCCGGTCCACAGGATATGACTTTTATAAATATTTCTGCTGTTCCGGGGATGACGGCAGAGGTTATTCTTGAAATGCAAAACAGGATGCGTAACAGTCTGGCGGGCAGGGTGCCACAGAACCTTTCGGTTGTGCCCGCTCCGGTGAGTCTCGCAGCCTGAACATCCTTTAACACCGGGGGAGAAGCCATGAATACCCCTGTCATTCCCGATGCCAGTCTGCCCACCCGCGTGGACCAGGCTGTCCGCCAGGTCATGGATGAACTGGAAACCCTGCGGCAGGAAAAGCTTCAGGTCTGGCGCCGGCGGTGGATTCCCGGGGCCATAGTCATCATCGGGGCTGCCCTGCTGCTGTCCGAAATCATGTCTGAACCAGCCCTGGGAGGGCATTCTCCGGTCCTGTTCCTTTTGTTCTGTGCCGGGATCTGGTACTGGTGTGACTGGCCGCGCCGGCAGTTCCGGGACCGCTTCCGCGAGCAGGTTTTTCCCCGCGTGGCCCGGGTCGTGGGCAATCTGGACTATCATCCCCATGGGACATGGTCTGAAAAGGACCTGGCCGGAACCGGCCTGATGCCGCCCTACAACGACCTGTCGTCGCAGGATCACTTTACAGGGGAATACCGCGGTGTGTCCCTGCACCTGTCCGAAGCCCTGTTGGAGATGAAGGGAAACAAGAGCAAGTATACGGTTTTCGACGGCATCTTTATCGGCATGACCCTGCCCCGGCCGGTGCCCGGGAAGACGCTGGTCACGAAAGATTACGGCGCCCTGGCGAACACGCTGATCGGCTTCGGGCGCTGGTCACTGGACAGGGTCACGCTGGAAGACCCCCGGTTCGAGGACAAATTCGAGGTTTATGGCACCGACCAGGTGGCGGCCCGGCGGTTCCTGACCCCGGCGCTGATGGAGCGCCTGATGGCATTGCCGGAACACTTCCGCTCGCCGTCCCTGGCCCTGTCCGTCCAGGACAGCACCCTGTTCATGACCGTGCCCCACCCGCGCGGCAACAGGAAGATATCAGGCCTGTACAAACTTTCCCTGCGCAAGCCCCTGGATACCGCCCCGGTGCTCCAGCTGGCTGCGGAACTGAAAGCGGTTCTGGACGTGATTGATATCCTGAAAGTGGGAGAGGTTATCCGTTAACCTGTTTTTACAGGATTTTTTGGTTTCATGGTCCTGTGCCAGAATACCCCGGATGACAGGGGGCAGAAAACAGGGGATGCCATGAACAGTCGCCAGAGACCAGATGAGGGAGGTATTGCAGCCGTTGCGGAATCCTGGATGGATTTTGCCTCCCATGGCCGGTGTCACATGATCCAGCCGGTTCCGGCCTTTCGTCCCGCTGATCATGCAAGGGCCTTTTTGATTGCTGCGGGCTGTGCTCCGCCCTGTTTTGAGGAAATTTCAGGGCATCCCCGGGCGAGGAAATTTCTGGAAAAAACAATCGCAACTGCCGAAAGGAATGCCGGAATTGTTCCAAAGGGAAATGCGGGCAGTCTTCATCAAAGACTGAAAAAAATTGTAAGGCAGGAATGGCCCCGGGCAGAAGACGTGGTCTTTGTGGCGCAGAAAATATCGGCAAGTCTTCAGAACGGCGATGACGCCGCTTTCAATCGTACCCTTTCAGCCTATGGTCCAGAACATGCGGCAGAGGCCTTTTTCCTTGTTTCCCATGCATCCCCCGATCTCTTCAGAAAAATTCACCGGCACCCGGCCGGTATGAATTTTCTGGATATTGTGATCAGGCATGTGGAATTCTCCCTGGGCTGGTTCCCCCGGAAAACGCCCGGAAGTCCTGCACGAAGACTGGATACAGTCATGGCCGGAGCCTGGTCTTCACCAAAACCCGGCGGTCCCTGACATCCTGAAGGTGAGGGAGAGGTAAAAACTACTCCCCGGCCAGTTTTTCCATCGTGCCCGCGGGAATGTCGAAATTGGCCCAGACGGTCTGGACGTCGTCGTTGTCTTCCAGTTCCTCTACCAGGTCCAGCAGGCTGCGTGCCTGGTCCATGTCCGGAGACAGGGTGTTGAGGGGTTTCCAGCCCAGCCGGGCGCTTTGGGCCGGGCCGAATTTTTCCTCCAGCGCGTCGCGGACGGCGGCGAAACTCTCGACAGACGTTGTGATCTCATGGCCCTGTGGGTTGCTGTCCACGTTGTCGGCTCCGGCTTCCAGCGCGGCCTCGAACACGGCTTCGGGGGAGGAAGCCGCGGCCGGGTACGCAATCATCCCGAGGCGGGAGAACATGAAACTGACCGAGTTGGTTTCCCCCAGGGTTCCTCCATGCCGGGAAAAGGCCGTGCGGATTTCCGGCGCGGTTCTGGTGCGGTTGTCGGTCAGGGCTTCCACGATGATGGCTACGCCGCCAGGACCATAGCCCTCGTACCGCACTTCCTCATAGTTCGAGACGTCTGTGCCGCCGGGAGAGCCGCTCCTGATCGCCCGCTCGATCCTCTCGCGCGGCATGTTATTGGCCCGCGCAGTACTGATAGCGGCTTTCAGGCGGGGATTGCCGGCAGGGTCCGGCAGGCCGCTTTTGGCGGCAACGGTGATTTCGCGGCCAAGTTTGTTGAACAGTTTGGCGCGCTTTGCATCCTGCGCACCCTTGCGGTGCATGATGTTCTTGAACTGGGAATGACCGGCCATGGGTGTCGTGCCTGCAGTTTCCTTGCGGTCAGGCCTTTGCGCCGGACGGGCCTTTTTTGTCGTGGCCATTGTGAGGTCCGGTCGCGACGGCCAGTTCCAGTTTCTCTTCGTGGGTTGGGGCCGCCATGGCTTCCAGAGGTTCCCGCAATTCTTTTCTTGTGGCCCTGAACTCGTTCATTGCGGCAGTGAATTCCTGATGGGCCTTGTCCAGTCTTTCCATGACTGTCCTCTCGCCCTTGAACCCGGCTGCCAGCATCATTTGGGCCGCCGCGGCTTTTTCCAGGGCGCTGGACTGGTCGTCCATGCGATCCATGATCTGAAGCAGGAGAGTACCGGCCTCACCTTGGGCGGCCATGTTGTCCCGCAGGGCATGCTCTGTTTCCTGCCGGCCTGCCCAAGCCTGTTTGTATTCCTGCAGGGTTGTTCTTCCGGCGTCCAGATGCTGCCCGAAATCATTCTGGTCAGGATTGGCTTTTGCATCCAGCACAGCATTGGCCACAAGCGCTTCCAGAAGATTGTGTCCCGTCCTGACAACATTTTCGATCTGTGCAATTTTTTTCCTGTGCAGCATGGCTGTCTCCCTTCGAATCATCTCTCTGAATCCATCATACCCCCCGGTCAGGAAAGTAAAAGAGTCTGCAGCAAAATTTTTGCAGATTTTCTGTCCCGATGCGGGGTTGACCCGATTCTGTCACCAGTGCACGATGAGGTCTGCAATCAATGCCCGGAAAATCAGGCCATGGCTGAGAATCACCAGTCCCGTTCTCCTGCTGTTGCGGAAGGCCCGCACCGGCCGAAGGGAACCTTTGCGGCGCTGGCGCTGGGGGCTGTGGGGATTGTGTACGGCGATATCGGGACCAGCCCCCTGTACACCATCCGCGAGGCCTTTGGTTCAACCTACGGGCTGGAGGTTTCGGAATTCAACGTCCTGGGGGTTCTGTCC